>PHEG01000175.1 GCA_002842835.1 Alphaproteobacteria bacterium HGW-Alphaproteobacteria-2
GCGAGACCCAGCCGGGGGTCGTCTTCCGAGACGATCTTCGCGCCGCCGTCCTCGATCAGGTGGCGCTGGCGGCTCTCGCCCGGGTTGAAATGGTTTAGGCGCGAGAAATTGGTGTTCACCAGGATGAAGTCGCCGTGTTGCTCCCGCAGCGCCTCGGCCTCGGGCGCGAAATAGCCGCGCAATTCGGGGCGCAGCAGATCGGCGCGCGGGTTGCCGGTAATGGCGATGGGCGTGCCTGCATAATCGGGATAGCTGCGCCAGGCCTCGGCATTCGCCTCGCCCCAGGCGAAAAGCGCCTCGGGCATGTTGAGGATGCCCGGTCCCACCTTGGTCGCGTGATAGACCTCGGGCGACGCATAGACGAGGCCCTCCTCGTCCCAGGCGGCGACGGTATGCCCGAGCCTGTGCAGGATGTCGTAAAGCCCGGCGTTGCGCGCCGTCACGCTCTTGCCCACGTAGACGCCGCGCGGCAGCCGGGCGAGGCGCGTATCGAGTGCCTTCTTCGCGCCCACCGTAACTTGCCAGCCGCGTTCGGCGGCATGGGCGGCGAACAGGAGCTTGGCCTCGAATTCGCGGTAGCGCGTCTCGCAGGGCAGGATCAGGTGCGGCAGTCCCCGGGGCATCGCGGCTCAGGCCTGCGTCCCGGATTCGGTGGCGGGGGGCGGCTCGCGGTAGCCGAAGACGGGCGAGAGCCGAGCCGCCACATAGGCCTCCATCGCGGCGATCTCCTGCGGCTCGAAATAGTCGTGATAGCCGCCCACCTTGGCGCGGCGCACCTTGAAGCTGTCGGGGTCGCTCGGGTCGCGGGCCGAAAGTCGCGCATTGTTGTAGAAGTTGGTGCGCTCCTTTTCCTTGAGGACCTCGAATTCGGTGCCGGCGACGGCGGCGGCGATCTCCTCGTCAGTGAATTCGGCACCGAGGAACTCGGTGAGCTGCTTGAGCCCGGCCTGCGGATCGGCGCGCAGATCCTCGTAGCGCAACATGATGGCGTCGATCCCCAGCGCTTCAACCCGACGCAGCCAGTCGTTCATGAAGGGCACCGTTGCCCGAAGGCCTTGCGGGCTCTCCATGACAAAATCGAACATGGAGATATCTTCATCAACACCGTGCATCTCGCGCTTTACGGCCGAGGCCCGCCGCGTGCTCTGAAAATATTCCGAAACCGCCACGTCCAGTGGATTCCGAACGAGAAAGACAAGTTTCTTTCCACCCATCCAGGCCGGGCTCGGCTCTGCGTCCAGGATTTCGTCGAGCCCTTGACCGTGGATGAAGGAGTAGGTCGGAATAGCCGGGTTCGCACGGTGAAAATTGTCGAATTCCAGCAACTCGTTCTCGGCCAGCCCGTAGCGGCGGGCATAGAGCAGCGAGACCATCGCACGCAGCCAGGTGCGCCCGCTCTTGGGCCGCGAGACGACTATCACATCCCCCTGACGGCTGCGGTTGAGCAGCAGTCGGGCGCGGATCCGTTTGCGTGCCCGGGTGCGGGCCTCCTTCGGCAGCACCATCGTCGCCGCGTCGGCGAGCGTTTTGATGATCTTGTTCCGGTCTGCCATGCTTTTCTCCTCAGCCCGCCCGCAGGCGCGCTGTCCAGCGCTTGATGAAGGCCACCGGCGTGAGCCGGTTGACCACAACGATGAAGACCTTGCGCAGCTTGCCCTCGGGGCAGTTGATCGCGTGGACGCCATGCCAGGAGTTGCCCTTGCGGCCGAAGAGCAGGCTGTGGTTGCCGATCGCCACCGAGGGCACCTCGCGGTCGAAATCCTCGAAGGCCGGGGCAGAACCGGCGTCGAAGCGCCCGCCGTCGTCGAGGATCACCGTCTGCCCGCCCCAGGCAGGGTCCCAGTCCTCCTCGGTGTTGAGATAGAAGATGTGCGAGCCCATCTTGCGCGCCGCATCGCAGTGCGGCGAGACCGAGCAGCCGTTGGGCGTGTAGTGCCAGTGGAACGTGAGAAAGAAATTCGACGTCCCGAAGAGCCGCCGCAGCCAGGCGGTGTAGGCGGGTCCCTTCAGTTCGGCAATGAAGTCGTGCCAGGACTGCGCCACCCGGACGCCGGGATGATATTCGAGCACATAGCGGTCATGCGCCTGCTGGCCGTGGCGGCGCTTCATCCCGAAGGAGGGGTTAAGGACCTCGACAGGTGGCATGTCGCGACGGAGCTGTTCATAGCCTTCCGGACGGATCAGCGCCGCGGGGTTGATCCAGGGGAACGGGTCCGCGTTCTGGAACATCTCCGTCGGGATCGCGTCGAGACGGGGCGTGTCGAGATACTGCATGGTCGGCCACCTCTGCACGGGAGTGGCCTTGCGGTTAAACCCGCAAGACCGGAAAGGTCAACTGCGGTTTTGTCGCTGGGCGGTGGGACGGCGGAAAGGTTCAGAGCCTGCGACGGCTTGTAACCGGGCCGGCCGGGCCTTCACCGATGCGCCGGATCGCCTCGATTACCGGCTCGTGCGCCACCGCCATGTGATGCCCGTTGGCGTGCAGCAGGCTGGTCGCATCGAGCATGATGCCGACATGCCCCTGCCAGAATACCAGATCGCCGCGGCGCAGCGGCTCA
This sequence comes from Alphaproteobacteria bacterium HGW-Alphaproteobacteria-2, assembly GCA_002842835.1. Taxonomy (GTDB): domain Bacteria; phylum Pseudomonadota; class Alphaproteobacteria; order Rhodobacterales; family Rhodobacteraceae; genus PHEG01. The sequence continues at coordinate 2,559 of PHEG01000175.1, forward strand.
CCCGGGGCCAGTGCGCGCCCCAGTGTCGCCTCCTGCTGGTCGGTGTCACGCGGGCAGGGGATGCCGCAGGCTTCGAGCGCGCGCTGGATGAGCCCCGAGCAGTCGATCCCCCAGCGCGAGCCGCCTCCCCAAAGATAGGGCGTGCCGAGGAAGAGCTCCGCCACCCCTGCCGGATCGTTGTAGCGCACCCTTAGGGGGCGCAGATGCGCGGCGGGCACGAAGTGGCGGGTGTGGACGCGCAGGTAGTCGTCTCGCTCGGCGATCACCCGCACCTCCGAGCCGAAGTAGAGAGCCAGTTCGGCCCGGGCGCGCACGGCGGGTTTCGGATAGAGGTGGGTGGTCGGAACGGCGACCCAGTGGGTGGGCTCCACCGCCGGGCCCAGCGCCGCCTCGGCGATATAGCCCACATAGCCGTCACGCAGGCATTGGGCGAAGGCATGGTCGCGGCGGCGCTCGATCACCGAGAGCCGGTCCCCGAAGAGCACCTGGCTCACCCGCGTGCCGCCTGGCCTGTCGAGCAGGTCGGCGAGCGGTCGCAGGCACTGCGCCTCTTCGGGTTCGACGTAGGAATGCGCTGCGACCGAACCGCGCAGCGCCGCATCGGCGACGCGCTCGTTGGCCAGCGTGGTGCGGGTGTCCCGGTTCATGCGCCGAGCACCTCCGGCAGGGCCTCGAGCAGCGCCCGTGCGCCCTGACCGATCCCGCCCTTGGGCCGTCCGGGCTGTGCCTCGGGCGACCAGGCGTAGATGTCGAAATGGGCGAAGCGTCTCCCGCCCGCAAAGCGCCGCAGGAACAGCGCCGCGGTGATCGAGCCCGCCATGCCGCCCTTCGGCGCGTTGTCGAGATCGGCGATGCCGGGCTCGATCTTCGCCTCGTAGGGTGCATGCAGCGGCATCCGCCAGACAGGATCGGCCACCCGCGCCCCGGCGGCGGCGATCGCTGCGGCAAGCGGCTCGTCGTCGGTGTAGTAGGGGGCAATGTCGGGGCCCAGTGCCACCCGCGCCGCGCCGGTGAGCGTGGCCATAGACACGATGCAGTCGGGCGCCGCCTCGGCGGCGAGCGCCAGCGCGTCGGCCAGCACCAGCCGCCCC
>PHEG01000176.1 GCA_002842835.1 Alphaproteobacteria bacterium HGW-Alphaproteobacteria-2
CGCCTCGGTGAAGATGTCGGCCTCGCGCAGCAGGCGGATCGCCTCCTTGTTCTGGGCGACGGTGGTTTCCTTGTTGAAGAGGTCGAGCTTCATCTGCGCCGCCGCCTCGGTGCCGAGGCTGACATGCACGAGCCCCGCCCTACGGAAGAAAGGGAGCAGATCGCGGTCGCGCATGATGTCGGTGACGCGGGTGTTGATGCCCCATTGCACGCGGCGCGGCAGGTCGCGGGCGATCAGTTCCTCGCAGAACTCGATGAATTTCCTGCGGTTGATGGTGGGCTCCTCGTCGGCGAGGATGAAGAATCCCACGCCGTGGTTTTCCACCAGATCCTCGATCTCGTCGGCCACCTTCCTGGGGTCGCGCACGCGGTAGTCGCGCCAGAACTTCCACTGCGAGCAGAACGAGCAGGTGAAGGGGCAGCCGCGCGCCATGTTGGGGATCGCCACCCGGCGGCCCAGCGGCACATAAATGTATTTCTCCCACTCCAGCAGCGACCAGTCGGGTTCGATGCCGTCGAGGTCCTTGACGGTGGAGGCGGCCGGTGTGGCCACGATCTCTTCGCCCTCGGGCACGCACGAGATTGACAAAGATCTCCTCGCCCTCGCCGCGCACCACCGCGTCGATCCAGGGCGCCTCCGAGAGCACCTGACGGAACATGAAGGTCGCGTGCACGCCGCCGATCACCCGCAATGCGCCGGGCACCACCTCGCGCGCGATCTCCAGCACCCGCTCGGCCACATAGATCGAGGGCGTGATGGCGGTGACGCCCACCAGATCGGGCTTCAACTCCGCCAGCCGCGCGGCGAGGTCTTCCTCGCCGAGATGGTTGGTCATGGCGTCGATGAAATGGATGTCGGCATGGCCCGCCCGTTTAAGCGAGCCCGCGAGATATGCGACCCAGGCGGGCGGCCAGTTGCCTGCGATCTCGGCGCCGCCGGAGTGGTAATTCGGATGGACGAGCACGATCCGCATGGCAGCCTCCCCATATGTCAGGCCAGCCTAACAGTTATAAGGTCCGGAAAATTTGACATGGGTCAATTTGCCGATCCTCTATCGGGCAGGGGGATGGACAAATGCCCCGCCTCTCCACAGTATCCTTGCCCCGAGAGCGCAGTGCTCGCATTGCACGAAGCCCGGCGAACAGGGCGGGGAGAGGGAAATGTGGAACAGCCTGCTGCACCGGTTCCTTACGGCGCTGATCCGTCGGGGTGACCTGACACTCATATATCCTGACGGCACGACCCATCGCTACGGCGACGGTTCCGGCCCGCCCGTGCGGGGGGCGCTCCACGGCAACGACATCGTGCGGCGCCTGTTGCTCAACCCTGACCTCGCCGCAGGCGAAGGATACATGGACGGGCTGCTGACGATCGAGGGCGACGATCTCTATGCCTTCATGTCGATGATCAAGAACATGAACGGAAAGGGCCGCAACCCGGCGCTGCGCCGCATCGTCAAGGGGTTGCGACGGTTCAAGCGGCGCATGGTGCAATACAACCCGGCCCCGAAGGCGCAGAAGAACGTCGCCCATCACTACGATCTGTCGGGCGAGCTCTACGAGCTGTTCCTCGACCCGGACAAGCAGTATTCCTGCGCCTACTTTCGCAGACCCGAGGCAAGCCTCGAAGAGGCGCAGATCGACAAGAAAGCGCATATCGCTCGCAAGCTGCTGATCAAACCGGGGATGCGCGTACTCGACATCGGCTGCGGCTGGGGCGGCATGGGGCTGACACTGGCGCGCGAGCATGGCGCACATGTGGTCGGCGTGACGCTCTCGAAGGAGCAGCACGCAGTCGCCACCCGCCGCGCGAAGGAAGCCGGGCTCGCCGACCGGGTGGAGTTCCGTATCCAGGACTACCGCGAGGTCACCGGGCGATTCGACCGGATCGTCTCCGTCGGCATGTTCGAGCATGTGGGCGTGCCGCATTACCACGAGTATTTTGCCAAGGTGCGCGAGTTGCTCGCGCCTGACGGCGTAGCGCTCATCCACACCATCGGGCGGATGGGCCCGCCGGGCGCCACCAACCCCTGGATCGCCAAATACATCTTCCCCGGGGGCTATGTTCCGGCGATGTCCGAAGTGACGACGGTGGTCGAAAAGGAAGCGCTGATGATCACCGATGTCGAGGTGCTGCGGCTGCACTACGCCGACACGCTGAAGCACTGGTACAGCAACTTCATGCGCAACATCGACCGCGCGCGCGAGATCTATGACGAACGCTTCTGCCGCATGTGGCGCTTCTATCTGGTCGCCGCCGAGATGGGCTTCCGTGAAGGCCATCAGGCGGTGTTCCAGTTCCAGCTTGCCAAGCAGCACGGTGTAGTCCCGATGACGCGCGAGTATCTCTATGCGCCAGAGGCCGCGGAGCCCGCGCCGCCGCCCAGACCGCGGCGCCGCACGCCGCGCCGCAAGGCCGAGGGCGCCTGACTCAGAACGGGCGGACGATATTGCCAGTGAAGAACCACACCCCGAGCCCAAGGGAGAAGAGAATGCCCCCTGCCAACGCGTGCATCAGCACCGCGGCAGGAAAGTTGCGCTGCTTCTCGTAGGCCCAGGCGAAGGCCACGCCACCCGCGAAGGTGAGCACGAGCGCAGGCAGGTTCCAGTACATCAGATGCGCGAACGAGAAGAGCGCGCCGTTGAACAGGATCGCCAATCGCCGCGAGGGCATCAACCCGCCATAGCGGCGGAAGAAGAGCGGCCGGAAGATCAGCTCCTGCGGCAGCGCCGAAAACCAGGGGTAGAAGACCCAGATCATCGCCAGCAAATCCGGCTTGTCGCGCGCAAGAACCAGGAATGCCTCGGGGCGCAGCAGCAGAATGAACCCCGTTGCTGCCGCCACGGTCACCAGCGCGAAACCGCCGACAAAGCCCCAGTCGATTCGTGAAAAACCGGTTACGAGATCGCGCCAGCGGAACCCCGGGGTGATCTGCAGGAGGAACGCGCCGAGTATCGTGAAGGCGAAAAGAGCGGGGAAGAGATAGGCAGGCGGCATCGCCACCGCCATGAGCAGCGGAATGGCCAGATAGAAGGCCAGAAACTCGGCCTGCAGAAGCCTGCGGACGGTTTCGCCCGAGACCCGGCCCACGGCATAAGCGAGAATGCGCTCCATCCTCCAGAGATTGCCCGGCAACCGCCTGCTTCAAGCGGCCCGGACGACACAAATGCGCGCGCCCCCTGAAACAATCCCGCCGCTTTGCGGCTTGAAGCCGGAGGCGGGACAGATATAACCCACGGCAATTTGCACAAGCCCGAGACGCCCCGGACGGCCCGACCGAAGGACCAGCCATGCCGAAGAGAACCGACATCCGCTCGATCATGATCATCGGCGCGGGGCCCATCGTCATCGGCCAGGCCTGCGAGTTCGACTACTCGGGCGCCCAGGCCTGCAAGGCGCTGCGCGAGGAAGGCTACCGGGTGATCCTGGTGAACTCCAACCCGGCCACGATCATGACCGATCCGGGGCTGGCGGATGCCACCTATATCGAGCCGATCACGCCCGAGGTGGTGGCCCGCATCATCGAGAAGGAACGCCCCGACGCGCTGCTGCCCACCATGGGCGGGCAGACCGGGCTCAACACCGCGCTTGCGGTGGCGGACATGGGCGTGCTCGACCGCTTTGGTGTGGAACTGATCGGCGCCAACCGCCAGGCCATCGAGATGGCCGAGGACCGCAAGCTCTTCCGCGAGGCGATGGAGCGCATCGGGCTGGAAAACCCCCGCGCCACCATCGTCGCCGCCCGCAAGCTGGAGAACGGGCGCTACGACATCAAGGCCGCGGTGGCCGAGGCGATGGCGGCGATCGAGGACATCGGCCTGCCCGCGATCATCCGCCCGGCCTATACGCTGGGCGGCACCGGCGGCGGCGTGGCCTACAACCGCGACGATTACGAGGCGCTCTGCCGAGGGGGGCTCGAGGCCTCGCCGGTGGCGCAGATCCTCATCGACGAGAGTCTGCTCGGCTGGAAGGAATTCGAGATGGAGGTGGTGCGCGACCGCGCCGACAACGCCATCATCGTCTGCTCCATCGAGAACATCGACCCGATGGGCGTGCAACCGGCGGCTCGAACGTGCAATGGGCGGTGAACCCCGCCGACGGCCGCATGGTGGTGATCGAAATGAACCCGCGGGTCTCGCGCTCCTCGGCGCTGGCGTCGAAGGCCACCGGCTTCCCGATTGCCAAGATCGCCGCGAAGCTCGCCGTGGGCTACACGCTCGACGAGCTCGACAACGACATCACGCGGGTCACCCCGGCGAGCTTCGAACCCTCCATCGACTATGTGGTGACCAAGATCCCGCGCTTCGCCTTCGAGAAATTTCCCGGCGCGAAGGCGGAACTGACCACCGCGATGAAATCGGTGGGCGAGGCCATGGCCATCGGGCGCACGATCCACGAGAGCCTGCAGAAGGCGCTGGCGAGCATGGAGACCGGCCTTTCGGGCTTCGACGAGATCGCAATCGAGGGTGCACCGGACAGGGCCGCGGTCATCCGGGCCCTCTCGGCACGCTCGCCCGACCGGCTGCGACTGATCGCCCAGGCGATGCGCGAGGGGCTTTCCGACGACGAGATCGGGGCCGCGACGCAATACGACCCGTGGTTCATCGCCCGCGTCCGCGAGATCGTCGAGGAGGAGGCCGCGATCCGCACGGCGGGCCTGCCGGTCACCGAAGAGGGGCTGAGGCGGCTGAAGATGCTGGGCTTCACTGATGCCCGGCTGGCCAAACTTACCGGCCGCGACGAGGCGCAGGTGCGCCGCGCGCGTGCCAATCTCGGCGTGCATGCGGTCTTCAAGCGGATCGATACCTGTGCGGCCGAGTTCGAGGCGCAGACACCTTACATGTATTCCACTTACGAGGCACCCGTGATGGGCGAGGTGGAATGCGAGGCGCGGCCCTCGGAGCGGCGCAAGATCGTGATCCTCGGCGGCGGGCCGAACCGCATCGGCCAGGGCATCGAGTTCGATTACTGCTGCTGTCACGCCTGTTTCGCGCTGACGGCGGCGGGCTTCGAGACGATCATGATCAACTGCAACCCCGAGACGGTCTCGACCGACTACGACACTTCGGACCGGCTCTATTTCGAGCCGCTGACGCTGGAGCATGTGCTGGAGATCCTGCGAGTGGAGCAGGAACGCGGAACGCTGGTCGGCGTCATCGTGCAGTTCGGCGGCCAGACGCCGCTGAAACTCGCCCGCGCGCTGGAGGCCGAAGGCATCCCGATCCTCGGCACCACGCCCGACGCCATCGACCTGGCCGAGGACCGCGAGCGCTTCCAGCGGCTGTTGCAGGAGCACGGGCTGAGACAGCCGGTCAACGGCCTCGCTCGCACCGAGGCGGAAGCCTTTCGCATCGCGGGCGAGATCGGCTATCCGCTGGTCATCCGCCCGTCCTATGTTCTGGGCGGGCGCGCGATGGAGATCGTGCGCGGGCCCGAGCACCTCGCGCGCTACATGGCCGAGGCGGTGGTCGTCTCGGGCGACAGCCCGGTGCTGCTCGACAGCTATCTTTCCGGCGCGGTGGAGATCGACGTCGATGCGCTGTGCGATGGCGAGGAGGTGCATGTCGCGGGCGTCATGCAGCATATCGAGGAGGCAGGCGTGCATTCGGGCGACAGCGCCTGCTGCCTGCCGCCCTATTCGCTCGATGCCGCGACGGTGGCCGATCTCAAGCGACAGACCGAAGTGCTGGCCCGCGCGCTGCGGGTCGTAGGGCTGATGAACGTGCAGTTCGCCATCAAGGACGGCGATATCTATGTGCTCGAGGTCAACCCGCGCGCATCGCGCACCGTGCCCTTCGTCGCCAAGGCGACCGACAGCGCCATCGCCTCGATCGCCGCGCGGCTGATGGCGGGCGAGAAGCTTTCGGCCTTCCCGCTG
>PHEG01000177.1:0-3644 GCA_002842835.1 Alphaproteobacteria bacterium HGW-Alphaproteobacteria-2
ACCGTCTCGGCCAGCTCGCCCAGCCGCGCGCCCAGGGGGGTCGCGCGGCGCCAGACCATGCCGATGGTGCGCGCGGGGGGCGGTGCTTCGAAGCGCGCCACGCAGACCGGAGCCGAGCGCGTCTCCACCGCCACGGCCATCTCGGGGATCAGCGTGACGCCGATGCCCGCGCCCACCATCTGCACCAGCGTGGCCAGGGTGCTGCCGTCGAGCAGGTCGCGCGGCCGCCCGGGCGGCAGGTTGCAGAACGACAGCGCCTGATCGCGGAAGCAGTGCCCTTCCTCCAGCAGCAGCAGCCGCATCTCGCGCAGCCGCTCGGGGCCGGGGACCGGCTTGCCGGCGTCGGCTGCGGGGCGCACCAGCACGAATTCCTCGGTGAAGAGCGCCACCTCGCTCAGTCCCGGCTCGGAGACCGGCAGCGCCACGATGGCGGCATCTAGCCGCCCCTCCGCCAGCTCGCCGATCAGCCGCTGGGTGAGCGTCTCGCGCAGGCGCAGGTCGAGCCCCGGGTGGCGCCGCGCCAGCCCGGCGACGATGGCGGGCAGCAGATAGGGCGCGATTGTGGGGATGATGCCAAGCCGGAGCGGCCCGGCCAGCGCACCCTGCGCGGCGCGCGCCATGTCGCCGAGATCGTCCACCGCACGGAGGATGCCGCGGGCGCGGGCCACGAAGGACTCGCCGAAGCCGGTGAGCCGCACCTGCCGCGGTCCGCGCTCGAAGAGCGGGCTGCCGAGCGCGGCCTCCAGCTCCTTGATCTGCATGGAAAGGGCCGGCTGCGAGACCGCGCAGGCCTCTGCCGCGCGGCCGAAATGGCCGTGCAGCGCCAGCGCCTCGACATAGCGGAGTTGTCTCAGGGTCAGGTTCGTCATCAGGTGATCTTATTGTCGCAATCAGAAGATTCAACTTAAGACAATGACCGGGGTTTGCTAGACAGGGTGCGGCAAGCGGGTTGCCCGCACCGCCACCGGCGGCGCGGCCCCGCCCATTTCCAGCGGAGGACGACATGGACGGAAACGATATGGCAGCCGGGGGCAAGTGCCCGGTGGTGCATGCGCAGACCAGCCTCGGGGTGATGTCGAACCGCAGCTGGTGGCCCAACCAGCTCAACCTCGGCATCCTGCACCAGCACACCCAGCGCTCGAACCCGATGGATGCGGGCTTCGACTATGCCAAGGCCTTCAAGGGGCTCGACCATGCGGGCCTGAAGCGCGATCTGACCGCGCTGATGACCGACAGCCAGGACTGGTGGCCCGCGGACTACGGCCATTACGGCGGCCTCTTCATCCGCATGGCCTGGCACGCGGCAGGCACCTACCGCATCCAGGACGGGCGCGGCGGCGCCTCCACCGGCAACCAGCGCTTCGCGCCGCTCAACTCCTGGCCCGACAACGGCAACCTCGACAAGGCGCGCCGCCTGCTCTGGCCGATCAAGCAGAAATACGGCAACGCCATCTCCTGGGCGGATCTGCTGGTCCTCGCGGGCAACGTCGCGCTCGAATCGATGGGCTTCAAGACCTTCGGCTTCGGCGGCGGGCGCGTCGATATCTGGGAACCCGAGGAAGACGTCTACTGGGGCTCCGAGACGGAATGGCTGGGCGACCAGCGCTATTCCGGCGACCGCGAACTGGCGAACCCGCTGGCGGCGGTGCAGATGGGGCTCATCTACGTCAACCCCGAGGGCCCGAACGGCGAGCCCGACCCGCTGAAGTCGGCGCGTGACATCCGCGAGACCTTCGCGCGCATGGCGATGAACGACTACGAGACCGTCGCCCTCACCGCGGGCGGGCATACCTTCGGCAAGATGCACGGCGCTGGCCCGGCCGACAACGTGGGTCCCGAACCCGAGGCCGCGCCGCTCGAGGCGATGGGACTCGGCTGGATCAGCAGCTACGGCTCCGGCAAGGGGCGCGACGCCATCACCTCGGGGCTGGAAGGTGCCTGGACGCCGAACCCGACACGCTGGGACATGGGCTATTTCGATGTGCTCTTCCGCTATGACTGGGAGCTGGTGAAGAGCCCCGCGGGCGCCTGGGTCTGGACGCCGAAGAACCTGAAGCCCGAGGACATGGCGCCCGACGCCGGGGATCTCTCGAAGCGGGTGCCGATCTTCTTCACCACCGCCGACATGGCGATGCGCATGGACCCCGACTACGAGAAGATCTCGCGCCGCTTCCATGCGAACCCCGACGAGTTCGCCGATGCCTTTGCGCGCGCCTGGTTCAAGCTCACCCACCGCGACATGGGGCCGAAGGCGCGCTACCTCGGCCCGGAAGTGCCTGCCGAGAACCTCATATGGCAGGACCCGCTGCCCGCCGCCGGCCACCCGCTGGTGACGGCCGATGACATCGCGCTGCTGAAAGCGCGCATCCTGGGCACCGGGCTTTCGGTGGCGGATCTGGTGTTTGTCGCCTGGGCCTCCGCATCCACCTACCGCGACTCCGACAAGCGCGGCGGCGCCAACGGCGCGCGCATCCGCCTCGCCCCGCAGAAGGACTGGGCGGCGAACGAGCCCGAGCGGCTGGCCCGGGTGCTGGCGGCGCTCGAGGGCGTGCGCGACAGCTTCAACGCAGAGGCGCCGGGCGGGCGCAGGATCTCGCTTGCCGACCTGATCGTGCTCGCCGGCTCTGCCGCCGTCGAGAAGGCGGCGAAGGATGCCGGGCATGGCGTGACGGTGCCGTTCAGCCCCGGCCGCACCGACGCGACCGAGGCGCAGACGGATGCCGACAGCTTTGCCGTTCTGGAGCCGCTGGCCTGCGGCTTCCGCAACTACGCCCGCCCGGATTGCGCGGCGGTGGCCGAGCGGATCCTCGTGGACAAGGCGCAACTGCTCACCCTCAGCGCCCCCGAGATGACGGTGCTGGTGGGCGGGCTGCGCGCGCTTGGCGCCACCCATGGCGGCAGCACGCACGGCGTGCTCACCGACCGGCCGGGCACGCTCTCCAACGACGTCTTCGTGAACCTGCTCGACATGGGCACGGAGTGGAAGCCGGCGGGCGAGGGGCTCTACGAGGGTCGTGATCGCGTGTCGGGCAAGGTGAAGTGGACGGGGACGCGCGCCGATCTCGTCTTCGGCTCCAACTCTCAGCTTCGCGCGCTGGCCGAGGTCTATGCCCAGGACGACAACGCGGGCAAGTTCGTGGCCGATTTCGTTGCCGCGTGGACCAAGGTGATGAGCCTCGACCGATTCGACCTGGCCTGACCAGTCGAAGTTCCTTCAGCGGGCCGCCGCGGGGTTCTGCGGCGGCCCTTCTCTTTCTGGCTGCGCGGCGCCCCCCTGCATGCAGCAAGGTTTGACAATTCCCGCCCTTCGGGCAGGATCACGGCACCGTGAGCATGGGTGAGGCATGGCTGCGATGCGTTCTCTGGCGGGGTTTGCGGGTTTTGCCTCTGCAGCGGGGCTCGGCTATGGTGCCGTCGTGCTCGGGCTCGCGCTGACGCAGCCCGCCGGAGATCCGCTCGCCGAGGTGGCCGAGGCGCTGGCGGGAGCCGAGTCGGCGGCATCAGCCGAGGACGAGGGCGCGCGAAGCTGGCCCCCGCTCTTCGGCGTGCCCGAGCCCGAAGCCGCGCCAACGCTGCCCGCTGGGGTGGCGCGCCGCTATACCCTGCTCGGTCTGGTGATCGACGCCGGGCGGCGCTGGGCGATC
>PHEG01000177.1:3664-4835 GCA_002842835.1 Alphaproteobacteria bacterium HGW-Alphaproteobacteria-2
GGGCGCAACGGGGTCGGAGCCGGCATCGGCCGAGATACTCTGGGTGCGGCCTGGCGAGATACTCGAGCGTATCGGGCTGCGCGCGGGCGACCGCGTGCTGCGGGTCAACGGCTTCGCCGCCGGAGACCTTGCCGCGCTGAACGCCGCTGCAGCACAACTCGAGGCGGTGCGGACATATGAAATCTCCCTGCGCCGAAGTGGCGTCCTGCAGACGATCACGGTGATCCTGACGGATGAAAGCTGAGTGCGCGCGGTAGCCATTTGGCACCGATACGGGCATGCGCGACCGTAGCCCGACGACTCAGCAGGTATAACAAAAGCGTGATTCTGTGTGATTACCGTGTAACGCGACGTCCGTTTTTAGGCCGATGCGCCCTGGCATCTGGCTAAAAAATCTCGCAAAATCCTTCACATAAATGTGTGTTGATTCAGATAACATATTGAAAATAAAGGGTCGGAAACAGTTTGTTCTAAAAGTTTCGTAATTCGCGCATCTAATCACGGTTGCTCACTAAGTCGTGTTGTGGTTCGCTTGAGGGCGAACGATCGGGCGAGTCAAGGGTGTCGGGCAATATGCCGCACCGTGCTCCGTCCGCCCGGATCATGAGTGACGTAGCGAGGAGTGGATTCGCCACAGTTGTGTGGTGACTGGCTGCCCGAATGGGCGGCGCGAACAACCAACGATTGATCACGCTGTTTTCCACATGCGGTGCGGGCCGCATGGCTGGTTCTGCTTTGCCATCGCACAGGAGGGTGGTTCATGAAACGAAGAGACGCATTGAAACTCGGGCTCGGGACTGCCGGGGCGGGGCTCGCGGCAAGCGCCGGGGCGCAGGACCTTCCCGTTGTGGAAACCGACCAGTGGGAGAGCTTCCCTCAGTCGGGGCTCGTATTCCCGGACAATTTCGAGCCCGCCATCGTGCGCGCTCCCAGCCCGCCGGCCACGCCCTTTGCGGTGCCGCTCAACATCATGCCGGTCGCCACGCCGGTGGATCCGGCGGTCTACGACCCGCCGATCGAACCCGCGCGCCATCAGCGTTTTGACGATTTCCCGCCGCAGAAGTTCTACCGCGAGATCATGTCGGAGTTCCGCTGGAAGTATCACACCGACGCCCCCTACGGCGACGGCACCGGCGCCACCGGGCGCGACGGCGACCCGGATGTGGGCTCC
>PHEG01000178.1:0-3635 GCA_002842835.1 Alphaproteobacteria bacterium HGW-Alphaproteobacteria-2
GTCGAGCCCGCGCGAGGGATGCGCGGCCAGTAAGATGCGCGGCTCGCCGGCCAGTTCGCGCGCCAGCACGAGCTTCTGCTGATTGCCGCCCGAAAGCCGGTCGACGGTCTGGCCCGGCCCGGCACTGCGGATGTCGTAGTCGCGCACGGCCTCGTCGAGATCGGCGCGCAGCCGGCGACGGTCGATCAGCCCATGGCGCAAGTAGCGCGGCGCGCGCGAGCGGCCGAGCAGAAAGTTTTCATCAAGTTCCATGTCGCCCACCAGCGCGAGCCGCCGCCTGTCGTCGGGGACATGGGCAAGGCCAGCTGCGCGCAGTCTACGCGATGTCCAGGCCTGTGCATCGCGGCTGTCGAGGGGACCGAAGCGGATGCTGCCCTGCGCGGGGCGCGCCAGACCGGCGAGGCAGGTCACGAGTTCCGACTGCCCGTTGCCATCCACCCCGGCCACGGCAAGGATCTCGCCCGGGCGCAGATCGAAGCCGAGTCCGGCCACGGCGACCGAACCGTTCGCGCGGCGAAGCTCCAGTCCCTCGGCCATCAGCACCGGTTCCGCTGTGGCGGACACGCTGGCCGGCGCACATGCGGCGGGCGCCGTGTCGGCCTCGATATCCGCGGTCAGCACCGCGGGCGCCATATGACCAACGTCCGAGCGGCCATGAATCATCAACGATACCAGATCCTCACGCGTCACATCCGCCACGGGCCGGTCAGCCACCAGCCGCCCGGCATGCATCACCGCTGTGCGGTCACAGACCGCGAAGACATCGGCCAGCCGGTGCGTGACAAGGATGACCGCCGTGCCAGTATCGCGCAGCCGCCGGACGACGGCGAAGAACCGGTCGGCATCCACCTGCGTCAGAACCGCAGTAGGTTCGTCGAGCAGAAGAATGCGCGGCGACAACGCAAGAGCTTTCAGGATTTCCACCCTCTGTTGCGCCGCCACGTCTAGGGAGCCGATACGCGCGTCCGGGTCGATGGTGATGCCGACCTGCTGGCCCAAAGCGCGCACCTCGGCGCGCAACGCGGCGCGGTCGAGCGGTGCGACTCCGCCGCGGCCCAGCGCGAAGGCCTCGACCACGGTAAAGCCGGGGACCAGCGAGTAATGCTGATGGACCACGCCGATGCCAGCTGCGAGCGCGTCGCGGGACGAGGCGAGGCGCACCTCGTGCCCCGCAAGCCGGATCTCGCCCGCGTCCGGTACCGCCATACCGGAGATCATGTTGACGATCGTGCTCTTGCCCGCGCCGTTCTCGCCGAGCAGAGCCACGACCTCTCCTGGCCGCAGGTCCAGATTGACGCCCGCGACAGCGAGCGTCTCGCCATAGCGTTTGACCAACCCCGCAAGCGACAGCAGCGGCGGCGGTGTCACGGCAGGTCGTCGATCTTGCCCGTGCGGATATCCTCGATCAGCGCGTCGATTCTGGCGCGGTCCTCGGCGGAGAGAATGGTCTCGAACCGGCCGCGGAAGGGCGCGAGTCCAATCCCCCCTTCCTCCAGCCCCAGGACCGTGACCGAGGGCGTCAACCGCCCATCAATCGCCTGACCCACGGCGAGGTCGATATTGACCCCCATGTTGATCAGTGCCGTGGTGACGATGGTCTCCGGCGCCATTTCGTAGGAATCGAAGGCGCTGCCGACTGCCATCACGCCCGCCTGTTGCGCCGCCTGAATGGTGCCGACGACATTCTCGTTGCCGGTCGAGGTGACGACATCGGCCCCCTGTTCGATCAGCGACGTGGTGATCTCGGCCCCGCGCGCGATGTCCGAGAACGATCCGACATAGGCCGAGAGTACGCGCACATCCGGGCGCATGCGCTTTGCCCCGCGCTCGAAACCGGTCTCGTAATCCTCCGCCACCGGCACCGGGATGCCGCCGATGTGCCCCAGCACGCCGGTCTCGCTGACCAGCGCCGCGACGGCGCCCGCGATGTAACCCGCATCGCCCCAGCGGTTGTCGAAGGAGGCGACATTGGGCTCGGCCGATACCTGCGCGGTGTTCACCACGAACCAGCTGTCGGGATAATCGGTATGGATGTCGAGCACCGGCTCAGCGAACTGGAAACCGTGACCGATGATCAGATCGTAGCCTTCGCGTGCGTAACCTAGCAGAGCCTCGGGTATCTCGGAAAAATCGGTATTCTCGCGGATCGAGACCTCGATGTCGTATTTGCTCTTTGCCTCCTCGATGCCGCGATGGGCGGCGGAATTGAAAGTCCCGTCGGTGATCGAGCCCGGTAAGACGAGCGCCACACGCAGCGTCTCGGCAACTGTGGGCGCCGCCGCGACGGTGAGCGGAAGTGCAAGGCAGAAAGCGGCGGCGAGTCTGGTCATTGTGATGGCTCCCTGATGTTTTTTGCAGCGTTCAAATGGCCTGTGCCGGCGGCATGAGGGCGAGGCATTCCTCGGCACTCAGCACGTCCCCGAAGTTCTGGATCGCGGTTTCGAGTGTCGCGCGGTGCTCTTCGTCAGAGAGCGCGGCGCAGGCATCCGAGACCATAACAACGTTGAAATCCAGCATCATCGCGTCCCGCGCGGTGGATTCACAGCAGACATTGGTCTTGGTCCCGGCGATCAGCAGCGTGTCGAGGCCCAGGCTGCGCAGCGCCCGTTCAAGGTTCGACGAGCCGGGGATGAGCGCGCTGTAGCGGTTCTTGACCAGATGGATGTCGCCCTCGGCCACGTCGAGTTCGGGCCAGGTCCGCTGCCCCTCGCCGCCGGGCGCGAGGCTCTCGACCGTGCGCCGGCGCACGTCGGCCGCCACGAACCGCTCGAAAAAGCCTGCCCAGTCGCTGCTGTTGCCCGCCGCGATATTGGCGTGGGAGATCCAGATCACCGCGCCGCCGCGCGCCCGCAGCCCCGAGGCCAGCCGGTTGATTGCCTCGACTATGCCACGCGCGGCGGGCACCTCGGCCGGTGCGCCCGGCGCGACGAAGGTGTTCTGCATGTCGATCACCACAAGCGCAGTGCGCGCCGGGTCGAGGTGGTCGAAGATATGCAGTCGCCCGCGCCGGGCGGTGACGCGGTCGATGATCTGCTGTCTGATGGCGGTCTGATGCATCGTCTTCCTGCTTTGCTTCAGGGGCGGTCAGAAACTCAGCCCCTCGGAAAATACCCAGAGAACCCGAGTCGTGCCCTGCTCGGTGTTGAGCCAGCGGTGCGGAGAGATCGAACGGAAATGGATGGTGTCGCCAGGACCGAGATCGAAGCGCTCGCCGTCGATCTCGTAGCCTATGGCGCCCTCGAGTACATGGCAGATCTCCTCGCCCGGATGGGTCATCGTCTCGTCGCCCGACTGCGCGCCGGGTGCCAGGATGCCGAGCCGGGCCTCGAGTACGCCGGGTGCGAAATCGCCGTGCAGATCCTGCAGCGCCAACGCCATTCCAGGCAGGTCGAGACGCGCCCGCTGCCGATTGCGCACCACCGAGAAGCGCGCGGGGGTGCGGCCATCGCGCTCGACGAGGAAGCCGAGATTGGCCTCCAGCGCAGAGGCGAGGTTGATCGCATGCACGAGACTCGGGTTGACATGGCCGTTCTCGATTTTGCTGATCGTACTGAACGGCACGCCACTTGCCGCTGCAAGTTCCGTCAGGCTCCACCCGTGCTCCAGGCGCAGCGCGCGCAACCGATCGCCGACAC
>PHEG01000178.1:3681-4609 GCA_002842835.1 Alphaproteobacteria bacterium HGW-Alphaproteobacteria-2
TAGGCCGGTCCACCGGCCAGCGCGAGCGGCACCTCGCGCCGCGTCGCACCCGATTTCCAGCCTTCGCCCGGCGTGGCCAGCACGTGCCCGCAGGCGGCACAACCCATGCCGCCGTCAGCCGCCACCGCCACGCCCGGCAGGATGAACGCGCCTTTAGATCCCTGCGTCATTGCGCTGCCTCCAACCCCATGCGGTCTGCCCGCAGTGCCGCGCGCCGCGCCTTGGTCGCCGCATTATCCACTGACGCCCCATCTGCCGCCAGCACGACGCCATAGATACTCTCGGCGCAGGCAAGCGAGACCAGCCCCTCGCGCAGATCGCGCGCCACCGCCTGCGGATCACGGCGAAGCGGATCACCGTAACCGCCGCCGCCGTTCCAGCGGACATAGAGTGCATCGCGCCCCATCAGCGGATAGACCCCCCAGGAGACGCGCTCCTGCTCGCCCGCGATCTCGTCGAGCGAGAGCGGCGCTGGCCCCTGATTGCCCTCGCCCGCATGCACCCAGACATAGGCATTGGGCGCGCCGGGCCAACCACCAGCCAGCCCCTCGCTCATCGGGTGGCGTGCGCCCTTTCCCGAGAGGACGTAGTGGATGCCTCCATCGGGCGCCTTGTGCGGCACGATGGCCATCTCGCCGCCGGTGCCGCCGCGGAATTCGCCCGGCCCGCCGGTGTCCTGCGCACGGCGGCGGAAGAGGTAGCGCACCGGGAAGGTCGCCTCGATGGTCTCGACATTGGCCATGCGCGAGATCGGGTTGGGCACCTCGCCGCCCAGATCCACTCCGTCGGCGAAGCTGCGTGCGCCGCCCGCGCCCGAGAAGGTCTCGGTCAGGATGCCGATCGACTGCCCGCCGCGCTGGTTGCGGCCGAACATGAAGATCGCGAAATGGTTGGCGTGCCAGACGGCCGTGGCCTCGTCGCGGTAGGT
>PHEG01000179.1 GCA_002842835.1 Alphaproteobacteria bacterium HGW-Alphaproteobacteria-2
TCGAGTTCGGCATCCCAGTAGAGAAAATCGAGCCAGCTTTCGTGCAGGTGGTTGGGCGGGAAGCGGCGGCCGCGGTTGCGAAGCTCCTCGGCACTGGGCTCGCGCGGGGCTTGACGCAGACTGAGTCCCGAGCGCCCCAGAGACTGCGAGCCCTTGTGCAGGTTGCAGCGCGAACAGGCGGCGACCACGTTCTCCCAGCTCGTGCGCCCGCCACGGGCACGCGGCACGACATGATCAAAGGTCAAGTCGCCCTTCGCGCCACAATACTGGCACTCGAATGCGTCCCGCAGAAAAAGATTGAAGCGCGTGAAGGCCACGCGCTTCCTCGGTCTCACATAATCCTTCAGCACAACCACCGAGGGTATTCGGATGACGATCGAAGGACTTCGCACGACCTCGTCGTATACCGCCACGATCGTCACCCGGTCGAGGAAGGCGGCCTTGATCGCCTCCTGCCAGGGCCAGAGCGAGAGCGGGTAGTAGGAGAGCGGGCGGTAGTCGGCATTGAGCACCAGCGCCGGCCGCGAGCGCGGGTTGGCGCTCTCGCGCACAAAGCTGGTCCTGAAGTCGCCGTCCATGCTAGCCTGCCGCCCGTGCTGTAGCCTCTGCCACCGGCACCGGGACGGGGCGCGCCCGGCCCGATGGCCTGACTATATATGGTCCGAAGACCCTGACAAGCCCTCCACATCATGGGGGCTTGTCAGGGAGATAGCGCCCGGAGGTGACAGGGCAATGACAACCCCGCCGCGCATCCTGGAAGCCGCGCTCTATGCCGGGGACCTCGACGCGGCGGAGGCCTTCTATGGTGGGGTGCTGGGCTTCGAGCGGGTGCTGCGCGCGGGCGAGCGGCACGTGTTCTTCCGCCTCGACGGCGCGATCCTTCTGGTCTTCAACCCCGCCGAGACGGAAAAGACGCCCGGCAACCCCGCCCTGCCCGTGCCGCCGCACGGGGCACGCGGGCCGGGGCATGTGTGCTTCGCCGCCACCGCCGAGGCGCTGGAGCGCTGGCACGTGCGGCTTCTGGCGGCGGGCGTGGCGATCGAGGCCGATTTCCGCTGGCCGGGCGGCGCGCGCTCGATCTACTGCCGCGATCCGGCAGGCAATTCGGTGGAATTCGCAGAACCGCGGCTCTGGGGGCTCTGATCCGCCCTAGCCCTCGATGCCGAACATCTGCCGCAGGAACCCCACGGCGAGGCCCAGCCCGTCGGGAGCGATGCCGTGCCCGGTGCCGCGGCTGACATGGGTGGCGACGGAGAACCCCGCCGCGCGCAGCGCGCGCTCGGCCTCCGGCAGGGCGGCGACCGGCACCATCTCGTCGGCGTCGCCATGCACGAGCAGGACCGGAGGCTTGCTCAGGGCCTCGGCGGCCAGCCGCTCGGGCGCCAGAAGCCGACCCGAGAAGCCCACGATCGCGGCCACGGGTTCCGGCCGCCGCGGGGCCACATGCAGCGCCATCATCGTGCCCTGCGAGAAACCGACAAGCGCTATGTTTCCAGCGCTTACGCCCTCCTCCTCGATCACTTCGTCAAGAAAGCGGTTCAGCGCCTCCACCGCACGCGCCATGCCTGCCGCGGCCTCCGCCTCGCTGGAGCCGTCGATCCAGGGGATCGGGAACCACTGGTAGCCCATCGGGTTGAGCGCCGAGCGTTCCGGCGCGTCGGGGGCAAGGAAGGCGGTGTCCGGCAGATGGGGCGCCAACGGCCCGGCGAGGCCCAGAAGGTCTGCCCCGTCGGCGCCGTAGCCATGCAGGAAGATCACCAGCCGCTGCGCGGTGCCGCGCGCCGGGCCCTCGCGGCCTGTCCTGAGTTCGCTCATCAGCGTGTTCCCTCCCGCTCCTTCGCCACGCGGTAATAGGCCCAGAGCAGCCGCGCCGCAACGCCGCGCCAGGGCGCCCAGGGGCTGGCGAGTTCGCGCAGTTCCGGCTCGCGCGGGCGCGCGGACAGCCCGAGCAGCAGCCGCGCGCTTTCCTGCAACGCGAGATCCCCGGCGGCGAAGGCGTCGGCGCGGCCGAGCGCGAACATCACGTAGATCTCCGCCGTCCAGCGCCCGATGCCGCGGATGCGGGTCAGCTCGGTGACGACATCTTCCTCGGGCAGTCCCGCCAGCGCCTCGAAATCGAGTTCCGCCGCGGCCAGCGCACGCACATAGCCGATCTTCTGGCGCGAGAGCCCGCAGGCAGCGAGCGACATCTCGGGCGCGTCGCGCAGGGGGGCGGGCGCGGTCAGCCCCGCCGCCTGCATACGCGCCCAGATGGCATCGGCGGCGGCGACCGAGAGCTGCTGGCTCACCAGAGCGTCGAGCAGCGCGGCGAAGCCCTGCGGGCGGCGGCGCAGTGGCAGGGGGCCGGTCAGCGCCAGCGCATGGCCGAAACGCGGCTCGACGCGGGCGAGATGCGCGGCGCCCTCGGCGAGGTCGGCCTCGGTCTCGATCAGGCGCACCCGCTCAGCGCCCCTCGTATTCGGCCGGGCGCTTCTCGATGAAGGCCATGACGCCCTCCATGAAGTCGCGCGTGCGCCCGCAATCGCCCTGCAGCTTCGCCTCCAGCGCCAGTTGCGCATCGAGGTCGTTGCCCGGCGAGGCGCGCAGCGCCATCTTGATGTTGCGGTAGGCCACGGTGGGCCCCTTGGCCAGGTGCAGCGCCCGCTTGTGCCAGTGATGGGCGAAATCGGTGTCCGCCACCGCCTCCCAGATCAGCCCCTGCCGCGCGGCTTCGGCCGCGGGCAGCGGCTCGGCGAAGAGGGCCGCCCCCATGGCACGCGCCATGCCCACCTGGCGCGGCAGCCAGTAGGTGCCGCCCGCGTCGGGGATGAGCCCGATGCGGGCGAAGGCCTGCAGGAAGCTGGCCGAGGCGGCGGCGATCACCACATCGGCGGCGAGCGCGAGATTGGCCCCTGCCCCGGCGGCGGGACCGTTGACCGCGGCGATGGTCGGCACCGGGCAGTCGTAGATGGCGCGCAGCAGCGGCTCGTATTCCTCGCGCAGCACGCGCTCGAGGTCGATGTCGCGCACCGAGGCGCCGTCGCCCAGATCCTGCCCCGAGCAGAAGGCGCGCCCCGCACCGGTGAGCACCAGCACCCGCGCCTCGGCCCCGGCGCGGCGGACAGCATCGAGCAGTTCGGCGCGCATCCGGCTGTTGAGGGCGTTCATCACCTCGGGCCGGTTCAGCGTCGCGGTGGCGATGCCGTCGGCCAGGCCGTAGGTTATCGTGTCGTACTGCATGGGCGCCTCCGTTCCGGAGCGGCAGCATAGACGATCGGCGCGGCGCGGAAAGCCCGGACGGCGCGTCAGCGTTCCAGAATATCCTTCAGCCGCGCCTCCTCCTCGGGGGAGAGTGCCGCGGGCGCGGGTTCGGTTGCGCGGCGGCGACGGACGAAGGCGAGCGCAATGCCGAAACCCACGAGCAGCATCACCGGCCCCGCGGCATAGAGCGCGATGTTCTCGCCCGTCATCTTCGGGCGCAGCAGCACGTATTCTCCGAAGCGGTCCACCAGATAGGCCACCGCTTCGGCGTCGCTGTCGCCCGCCACCAGCCGCTCGCGC
Source organism: Alphaproteobacteria bacterium HGW-Alphaproteobacteria-2 (assembly GCA_002842835.1). Taxonomy (GTDB): domain Bacteria; phylum Pseudomonadota; class Alphaproteobacteria; order Rhodobacterales; family Rhodobacteraceae; genus PHEG01. The sequence continues at coordinate 3,541 of PHEG01000179.1, forward strand.
AGCAGCAGGCGCATGTCGCGCGCCAGATCGGCGTTCGATTCGTCGATCGACTCGTTGCGGCACACGAGGCAGCGCAGCTCGCCCGAGATGGCCAGGAGGGCGAGACGCTTCAGCATGGCCTACTCCGCCGGGATGCCGACCGGGGGCGCGCGCCGGGCACCGGCCGCCACGCGATAGCGCCGGTCCATCAGGCTGGCGACGCCGCCCAGCGCCATCAGCGTGCAGCCGATCCAGAGCCAGTTGACCAGCGGCTTGATGTAGGTGCGCACCGCCCAGCCGCCGCCCTGCTGCGGGTCACCGATGACGATGTAGAGATCGCCCGCCAGGCTGTTGCGCAACGCCGCCTCGGTGGTGGGCATCTGCGCCACCGGATAGATCCGCTTCTCGGGCGTCAGCACGCCCAGCACACGCCCGTCGCGGGAGGCCGTGAAACTGCCCATGGTCGAGAGGTAGTTGGGCCCCTGCGCCTCCTCCACCTTGTCGAGCCGGAAGGTGTAGCCCGCCACCTCGAAACTCTCGCCCACCCGCACGACGCGGATATCCTCCACCTCCCAGGCTGTGAGCCCGGCGATGGAAAGCATGGTCACGCCGAAGCCCGCATGCCCCAGCCCCCGGCCCCAGTCGGCCCCGGGCAGGCGCGGCAGGCGCCGCAGGCTCGCCGCGATGCCGCTGCGCCCGCCACCCGCGCGCTGCCACAGATCGGCGCCCGCGCCCAGGATCACCCAGGCCCCCAGCGCCACGCCCAGTGGCGCCAGCGCCGAGCCCCCGGTCTGCATCGCCCACACGAGCGCGCCCAGAGCCACGGAGAGCGCCAGAACCCCCCAGAGCGGGGCCATGGCGCGCCCCGGCTGCGCGCGCTTCCAGGGCATGACCGCGCCGATGGGCAAGAGCATCGCCAGCGCCACCATGAAGGGCGTGAAGGCGAGGTCGAAGAAGGGCGGGCCGACCGAGAGCTTCCGGTCGAAGGCCATCTCGGCCACCATCGGCCACATGGTGCCGACGAAGACCACGAAGCAGGAGACGGCCAGCAGCACGTTGTTGGCCAGCAGCGCGGATTCGCGGCTCACCGGCGAGAAGACGCCCTTCGCCTCCATCGCGTGCGCCCGTGCGGCATAGAGCGTCAGCGCGCCGCCCACGGCCACGGCGAGAATGGCGAGGATGAACACGCCCCGCGCCGGGTCGGAGGCGAAGGCGTGCACGGATGTCAGGAGCCCCGAGCGCACGATGAAGGTGCCGATGAGCGAAAACCCGAAGGCCATGATGGCGAGCAGGATCGTCCAGCTCTTCAGACTCTCGCGCTTCTCCACCACGATGGCGGAATGCAGGAGCGCGGCGGCGATGAGCCAGGGCATGAACGAGGCGTTCTCGACCGGATCCCAGAACCAGAAGCCGCCCCAGCCGAGTTCGTAATAGGCCCACCACGACCCGAGCGCGATGCCGATGGTGAGGAACATCCAGGCCGCAAGCGTCCAGGGCCTGACCCAGCGCGCCCAGGCGGCATCGACCCGACCCTCGATCAGCGCCGCCACCGCGAAGGAGAAGGACATCGAGAGCCCGACATAGCCGAGATAGAGGAAGGGCGGGTGGAAGGCGAGGCCGGGGTCCTGCAGCAGCGGGTTGAGATCGTGCCCGTCGAGGGGCGGCATGGCCGCGCGCAGGAAGGGGTTGGACGTGAAGAGCAGGAAGGCGAGGAAGGCCGCGCCGATCATCGCCTGCACGCATCGAGCCCTCGTGGTTGCCCCACACGCCGGTGACCTTGTAGAGCATCGGCTTGGCGGAATGGGAGTTCTCGACGACGAGCGCGAGCGAGAAATCCGAGGTCACGAAGGCCCAGGTGAGCGCCGCGAAGGAGACCGCGATCAGGAAGAACTGCACCGAGGCGGCGGGCAGCGCCAGCGCCATCCAGCCTGGGCGGTTCGTCTGCGCGCCGATCAGCGGCACGCTCGCCTGCACGCAGGCCACGAGGAAGGCTACGATGAGGGCGAAATGCCCGGTCTCGGCGATCATTGGGGGTCTCCGGCTGCCTTTGGGGGAACCTAGGCGCTTGCCGCCCCCGGGTCCAGTCACGCAGGCGTCAGGGCGGTGCGGCGAAAGGGCAGCGCCCGCCCGGGGGGCGGTCGGGCGCTGCCCGGCGGTGTGTTCCGTGCCTTGTTCCGGGCGGGGGAGGCTCCGGCCAGGCGCACCCCATTTCAGGAAGGAACGCCGACCGTCGCATGCGCGGTGGCCCGCTTTGCGCGCTCACTCTCGATCGCCTTGCCAAGGTCGGCGGCCAAGGCGCGGGCGCAATCTTCCGTCAGACCACCGGCAAGCACGCTGGATTGGCTTTCCCCATCGGCGCGGATCGTCACCGCATAGCCGCGCGCGGCTTGCCGCCGTCCCATATGGCGCCCGGCAATGGACGCGATCGGCACGCCCCCCGGCCCCGGCATGAGCGGATCGGGATCAACGACCAGCCCGCCATGCATTACCCTCAGATCGGTCACGGAGTTGAGCGGCACGCCGGTGTCGCCGCTTTGCACCCCGTGCCCGGAAACCGACACCTTGACGGGCTTTCGGTCATGCGCGCCGGGCAGTACGAAGCTGCAGCCCACGCCGATACAGACGGTCGCGACGATATAAAGCCCGATGAACGCACCCGTGGAGCGGGCGCCAACCAATAACGCCATCAGCAGCAGGAACCCGCCGGCCGCAAACAACGGCAGCGCGGGCATGCGCGCCGCGCGGGCGGGGCGCACGTCGAACACAACGCCGCCTGTCGCGGGATCGTCGCGGCGGGTAAAGCTTGCGGTCGCCGGATTGCCCCATGTGCGCAGCACGTTCATGCCATGCCATTTCCACAGCGGCAGGGCCACCACAGCGCCGACGAGCGCCAGCCGCACCACCATGCCCGCGTCCTGGCCCGGCACGGATACGAAAACCAGTGCCACGCCAAACGCATTGACCAGAAGAAAGGCCGCGCCGACCCAGAGCAATATGCGCATCCAGACGGGGCGTTTGCCTTTCAGCGACTCCGGCTGCCCGGCTGCCGATTTCGTTTCCACTTGACCACTCCGGTACAATTTTATCGAGGGAAGAGGTTTGTGAATCGCAAATCGAGACAAGTCAGAACCGAATTTCCGAAAAAGGACAAGCTTTCCCGTTGCAGCCGCCACAACGCAACTCCGACGCGACATCTTCAGGTCGTGGCGCGCCGTGGTGGCGCAATGCGGGTAACGACGTCCGGTCTCCCTCGCCACCGGTACAACCCCGCCTTCCGTCCCTCTCGCGCCTCAAATATCAAGCGCGCCCTGCGCCCGCGTGTCTTCCTCGCGCGCGGCCTTCTTGTAGGGGCTGCCGTGGCGCAGCGGCGTGTTGACGGCGCGCGGGCCTTTTTCCATCGCCTCCTCCACCGTGATGATCTGCAGCCGCGGCACCGGGTCGAACCCCTCCACCTGAAAGGTGCCCGCGCCCTTCGCCCAATCGACCATCGGCCCGGTGGGGGGCGTGAGCGTCAGCAGGATGCCGATCTGCGCCTTCTGCTCGGTCACCACGGCATCGAGATCGCGCACCATGCCGACGCCCACACTCATGCCGCCCTTGACGCTGACGATGGCCACGTGTTCCTTGGCCGGGCCAAAGCGGAACAACCCGTCAATGCCGCCATCGGCGCCCTTCCTGCCGCCGCCCTGCGGATAGGCCTTGATCAGGCCGCAGGCCCATTTCTCGAATTCCTTCTTGGTCTTGTCGTCTCGATCAGGTTGATCGCCAGATGGGTGATGTCGATGCCGATCCACTGGCGGCCCAGCTTCTGCGCCGCATGAACGGTGGTGCCGCAGCCGCAGAACGGATCGAGCACCACATCGCCGGGGTTGGAGGAGGCGGTGAGGATGCGCTCAAGCAGGGCCACGGGTTTCTGGGTGGGGTAGCCGAGGCGTTCTTGGGCTTGGGAGTTGATTGGTGGAATATCATCCCAAAGATTCTGGATTGCGCGTCCCTTGCTTTCGTCGAGATAAAGTTTCAAACGAATTCGTCCGTCTTTGCTATTTGGAAAGTATAGGCGGCCTTCCGCATCATATTTTTCCATGAGTTCACGGGAAATAGACCATCCATTCGGATGCGGCTTATATCCTTTATATTCATAATGAAGGTTTGGGCGAACGCCGGGATTCCGGAGATCGCGTGTTGTATACCTGCGGCCATCATCGTCAACGTTGCTATATTTTTTCTTTATATTTTCGTCAGTTAGAGGGACATATGGTTTATGCCAAGTCGGTGAGCCCGATTTGGAAAAATAGAAAATCGTGTCTGTGACGTCCCCATAATTCGCACTTACGTTGCCGTGTGAGCTGGTTCTTTTCCAAACAATCTCATTGTGGAATTGACGCGCCCCAAACACCGCATCCAGCAATATCTTCAGGTAATGGCTCGCCGTGGGATCACAGTGCAGATACAGCGACCCGGTGGGCTTCAGCACCCGGTGCAATTCCACCAGCCGCACCGCCATCATGGCAAGGTAAGCCGTCATCGGGTTCTTGCCCAGAAAGCCCACCATCGCGTCAAGCATCTTCGCCGCGTCCTGATACGGGCTGTCGCGCAATTCGATCAATGCCTTGCCCGACACCATGTCATCCCAGTGCCATGTGTCGTCAAAGGCCGCG
>PHEG01000180.1 GCA_002842835.1 Alphaproteobacteria bacterium HGW-Alphaproteobacteria-2
CCGCTGGCGCCGGGCGATCTCGACGCGGCACTTGCGCTCGCGCCCGGGCTTGTGGCGGCCGATGGCGGGGCGCGGCACGCGCTCGCCGCCGGGCTGCCGCTGCAGGGCGTAATCGGCGACATGGACTCGCTCCCCCCCGAGGCACGCTCCGCACTCGGCCCGGAGCTGCTGCACCCGGTCAGCGACCAGGACAGTACCGATTTCGAGAAATGTCTGCGCGCCATCTCGGCACCCTTCCTCATTGCCGCGGGCTTTGCGGGCGGTCGGATGGACCATCATGCCGCGGTGCTGAACGCGCTGGTGCGCCACCCGCTCCAGCGCTGCATGGTGCTTGGGGCCGAGGACATCTGCTTTCATTGCCCGCCCGAATTGCGGCTCGACCTGCCGGAAGGCACACCGCTCTCGCTCTTTCCCATGGCACCGCTCCGCGGGCATGGCGAGGGGCTGCACTGGCCGCCGGGCGGCATCGATTTCGCCCCCTGGGGGCGCATCGGCACATCGAACCGCACTACGGCCGGGCCCGTCCGGCTGGCGTTCCCCGAACCCGGAATGCTCGTCTATCTGCCGCGTGCCCATCTGGCGGAAGCGGTCAGGGCGCTGGACTCCGCGCCAGACCCCGGCTGATCCGCCGCTCGCGCAGGAACATCCAGAACCCGGCGGCGATGATCACCGCCATGCCCGCCAGCGCCAGCGCATCCGGCCAGTCGCCGAACACCGCCAGCCCGAGAATGGCGGCGGCCACGATCTCGAGGTACATCACCGGCGCCACCGTGGCCGCAGGCGCGAAGCGCAGCGCGTAGGAACCGCAGATATGCGCCACCGAGGCCGCCACCCCGAGCCCGGCAAGATAGGCCCAGGTCACCCCCTCGGGCATCGCAGGCGTTACCGGCCCGTAGCCGAGCGCCGCGCCCACGACCAGCATGGGCGCGACCAGAACCATCGCCCCAGCCGCCGTCAGGCATTGCAGGGTGATCGGTGGCACTTCGCCCGCGATGTGCCGCGTGGCGATGAAGTAGAAGGCCACGAAGACCGCGCCCAGAAGCGGCAGCAGCGCCACCGGCCCGTAATCCGCGAACGAGGGCTGGATCACCATCAGCGCCCCCAGGAACCCCAGCGCCGATGCGGCCGCCCGGTGCCAGCCGAACCGCTCGCCCAGCATCAGCGCGCCGAGGATGCCCATCAGGAACGGCTGCACGAAAAAGATGGCGATGGCGTTGGCCAGCGGCATCATGCTGAACGCGGTGAAGAGCGAGAAACTGCCGCCCAGCAGCAGCCCGGCGCGCAGCAGGTGCCGCGGCAGGCTGCGCAAGGGCGGCAGGCGCGCACCATCCACCGCGACCGCTACGGGAGCAAGGATCAGCGCCTGCAGCAGGAAGCGCAGGAACACCACCATGCCGACGGGCAGCGTGGCGGCGGCGAGTTTCACGAAGGTATCCGAAACCGGCACGATGATGGCGAAGGCGATCATCATGCCGACGCCGAGAAGGGTTCGGTCGGGTTTCGGGCTCATGCCCGCCACCAATCCCGCGCGCCCGGCCGTGTCAAGCTGTGGGCGCCTGCCGCGGCGCTCGGCCACATCACCGGATGCCGTGTCCGGCTCGGGAAGTGGTGCCGCTGAAGGGACTCGAACCCCCGACCCCATCATTACGAATGACGTGCTCTACCAGCTGAGCTACAGCGGCATCCTTCCCGGCGGCGGACCTACTATGCCGCCCGCGCCGACGCAAGCCGTTGCACACGCCCGGCGCGCGGCTCAGCCGGTCGGGCGCAGCGGCGTGACCGGGGCTGCCTCCCCGACGGCATCATCCGCCGCGTCCCCTGCCTCGTCCGTGGCGTCGCTGTCCTCCGCCTCGGCCTCCCCCACCGTCTCTTGCACACCGTCAACGAGCAGCGGCAGCATCTCGGCGCCCGGCATCGCGGGTTGCGCGCTCTCGGGCGGTTCGCGCCAGGCCAGCGCATCCAGCGCGCCGCAGTTCTCGCAGACCGGCACCCAACCCGCGTGGATGTGGTTGCACGACGTGCAAAGCCACTGCGGACCGCGCGGCGCGGCCAGCGCCCGCGCCAGCCAGCCGCGCACCAGCGCCTCCGATGCCCCCTCGCCGCGCGCGATCGCGGCCATCAGCGCGAAGGCCCGCTGCGAAGGGTGGCTCTCCGCCAGATCGCCCAGCGCACGGCGTGCTGCGGGGAAATCCTCGGCGGCAAGCGCCAGTTCCGCCTCCAGCATCCGCGTCTCGGGGTGGTCGGGGTGCTGCGCGGCGAGCACGCGGAAGCGCTTGATGCGCGCCTGCGGGCTCTCGTCGGGGACAATGGCGGCGAAGGCTGCGGCCAGTTCGGGGTGCGGGGCTGCCCCCCAGGCGCGGCGCACCGCCTTCTCGGCCGAGCGGCGCTCGCCCGCCTCGGCCTTCAGCCGTGCGAAGCGCGCAGCGGCGGGCACCAGTTCGGGCGAGAGACGGTTGGCCTGCGCCACCAGCGCGGCGCCGCCCTGCGCATCGCCCGCCGCGAAGAGCGCCTCCGCCTCGGCCAGCGCCAGCACCGCGTCGCGGCGCGCATGCACGTCGCGCGGCAGCGCCTGGCTACGAAACTGCTGTGCCAGCGTGGCGCGCGCCCCGGCCCAGTCTCCGCGGTCCGATTGCAGACGCAGCAGCGTGTCCTGCACCTCGCGGTGACGCGGCTTCAGCGCGAAGGCCTTCTCGGCCAGCTTGAAGGCGGTCTCCGTGTCGCCCTCGGCGAGTTTTTGGCGCATCAGTCCGCGCACGCCCACGAAACGGGTGCGTTCGTCGCGTACAAGCCGCTTGTAGACCTCGATGGCGCGCGCGCGGTCGCCCGCGGCCTCCGCCGCCTGGGCGGTGACCAGGAAGGTCAGCGTCGGCTGGCGCAGCTTGCGCTCCGCCTTGGCCGCCTTGCGCAGCGCCAGCCGCGGCTCACCGGAGGCAAGCGCCGTGATCGCCTCGGCGAGCGCCTGATAGCCACTTCGCTCGCGGTTGCGGTTGAAGAAGCGCGAAACCGCGGTCTCGTCGCCGTTGACGAAGCGCAACACCGCCAGCAGCAAACCAAGCGCCTTCAGCACCAGCCAGAGCGCGGCGAGCGCGGCCATGAAGGCCAGCACCGCGGCAAGCGGCGACAGGCTGAACTCGGTGCCGAAGGCGGCAAGCCGGATCATGCCGTCCTGTTCCATCAGGAAGGCCGCTCCGAAGGCGAGCGCCAGCACCAGGACGAAGAACGCGGCAACCTTGAAGACGGTCCAGAGCATGGCGTGTCTCCTCAGCCCGTCGCGGCAAGCGTGTCGAGCGCGTCACCCGCCGCCTGCCGCGCCTCGGCCCGGGCGAGCCATTCCGCCATTGCTGCGCGCCCGGCCACGGGCAGCGCCTGAAGCTCGGCGAGCGCGTCCGCCAGAGCGCCCGCATCAAGCGCCGCCTCGGCGCGCGAAAGCACGGCATCCGGGTCGTCACCTGCGCGCGGATCGAGCGAGCGTGCGCCCACCTGCGTGCGCAGGAAGCCGACGGCGCGCGCGCCCAGCCCGTCGCCCGCAGTGGCCTGCAGCGCCGCAGCGAGCCCGGCGCGTGCCGCTTCGGGGAAGGCGCGGCGCAGTTCGGCCAGGGTC
>PHEG01000181.1 GCA_002842835.1 Alphaproteobacteria bacterium HGW-Alphaproteobacteria-2
CGTCTGCGTGCCGCACGGTGCCACGCCGGTGGAGAAACGCGCGATCCGCCAGTCGGTGCTGAGCGCGGGCGCGCGCAAGGCCGGGCTGATCGCCGAACCGATCGCCGCGGCGATCGGGGCAGGCATGCCGATCACCGATCCGACCGGCAACATGGTGGTGGACATCGGTGGCGGCACCACCGAGGTGGCAGTTCTCAGCCTAGGTGACATCGTCTATGCACGCTCGATCCGGGTGGGCGGCGACCGCATGGACGAGGCGATCATCAGCTACCTGCGCCGCCAGCAGAACCTGCTGATCGGCGAGGCAACGGCGGAGCGCATCAAGACCACGATCGGCACCGCGCGCATGCCCGATGACGGACGCGGCACCTCGCTGCAGATCCGCGGGCGCGACCTTCTGAACGGCGTGCCGAAGGAGACGGTGATCAACCAGGCGCAGGTAGCGGAGGCGCTGGCCGAGACTGTGCAGCAGATCACCGAAGCGGTGATGATGGCGCTCGAGACTACGCCGCCCGACCTGGCTGCCGACATCGTGGACCGCGGCGTGATGCTCACCGGGGGCGGGGCGCTGCTGGGCGATCTCGACCTCGCGCTGCGCGAGCAGACAGGGCTTGCCGTCTCGGTCGCCGACCAGAGCCTCAACTGCGTGGCGCTTGGCACCGGCAAGGCCCTTGAATTCGAGAAGCAGCTTCGTCACGCGATAGACTACGACAGCTGAACGCGGCAGCCTGGGACCGATGCAGGAGGGGCGCATGGCCCGCAACGGTGCTCCGGAGGAGAGTTACACGAGGCCGGTCCGGCACATCCTGATCGGGCTACTGGCGCTGGCGCTCTTCGGCATCTTCCTGTTGTGGCGGGTAGACAGCCCGCGCGTCGAAAGGTTCCGGGCGGCGGTCGTCGATGCGGTAGTGCCGCGCTTCGACTGGATCATGGCACCCGCCACCGGGCTTGGGCGGATCGTGGAGAACCTCGAGTCCTACACGCGCATCTACGAGCAGAACCGCGAGTTGCGCCGCGAGTTGCAGCAGATGAAGGCCTGGCGCGAGGCGGCGCTGCAACTCGAGCGCAAGAACGCCCGGCTACTCGAACTCAACAGCGTTCGTCTCGACCCGCAAATGACCCATGTCACGGGCGTGGTAATGGCCGACTCGGGCTCGCCCTTCCGCCGCTCGGTGCTGATCAACGTGGGCCGCAGAGATGGCTTGCAGGACGGCTGGGCGGTGATGGACGGGCTGGGCGTCGTCGGGCGCATCGCGGGAATGGGCGACGGCACGGCGCGGGTTCTGCTGCTGACCGATCCCTCGAGTCGGGTGCCCGTTCTGGTGCAGCCTTCGGGCCAGCGGGCCGTACTCTCGGGCGACAACAGTGCCTACCCACGGCTCGAGTTCGTCGATACGCCCGAGAACCTGCGCGCGGGCGACCGCATCGTGACGAGCGGCGACGGGAAGCTCTTCCCCGGGGGGCTCCTGGTAGGGCAGGTGGCGGTGGGGCGCGACGGAAGCCTGCGTGCCGCGCTGTCGGCGGATTTCGGGCGGCTCGAGTTCCTGCGGGTGCTGCGCGCCCAGCCGACGGAACCCATCGCCGACAGCGGCGCGCTTGTAGGCACCGTAGCACCCGCCGGGGCACCGACTCCCGCCGAGGCGGAGGCCGCAGCGCGTGATTGACCCGCGCACGAGCCGTATCTGGGCCTACCGCGGCCTCTACGCGCTCCTGTGTGGCACGATCGTGTTGGCACTGCTGCTGCCGGTCGAGCTGTTCCGCGCGGTACTGCCGTGGCCTGACCTCATGCTGGCACTCACTTTCGCCTGGCTGCTTCGCCGTCCCGCCTATGTCCCGCCGTTGCTGATCGCGGTCGTCTTCCTGCTGGCGGACCTGCTGTTGCAGCGCCCGCCTGGGCTGCACAGCCTCGCTGTTCTTCTGGCGACCGAGTTCCTTCGCGCGCGGGTTCTGGCGGTGCGCGATCGACGCTTCGGTTATGAATGGGCGCTTGCCGGGGGCACGATGCTGGCATTGATGTTTGCCGAGCGGGTGCTGGCCGCAGTGGTGTTCGCGGGGTCGCCGCCGCTCTCGGGCGTAGCGGTGCAACTGGGCCTGACAATCCTCGCCTATCCGGCGGTGGTTCTGTTTTCCAACCTGATCTTCCGGGTTACAAAGGCAGAGCCGGGCGAGGGTTCCGGCGCGGGAGAGCAGGCGTGAAGCGACCGAGCCGCAACACCGGAGAGGCCGCCCGCAACGTGACGCGGCGCGGGCTCGTGCTGGGCGGGCTGCAGGCTGCGGTTGCGGCGGTGCTGATCGCGCGGATGCGCGATCTTCAGGTCGCCGAGGCTGACAAGTACCGTCTTCTGGCGGAAGAGAACCGCATCAACATGCGCCTGCTGCCGCCGACGCGGGGGCTGATCTTTGATCGGCAGGGCGTGCTGCTGGCCGAGAACAGGCCGAGCTACCGCATCGTCATGGTGCGCGAGGAGGCGGGCGACGTTGCGATGGTGCTTGACCGGTTGCAGGCGCTGCTCGGCTTCGATGACGCGATCAGGGCGCAAGCGCTGGCCGAGCTGGGTCGTCGCAGCCCCTTCGTGCCGGTGACGGTGCTCGAACGGGTGAGCTGGGATGCGGTGGCACAGGTCTCGGTCAATTCGCCCGTGCTGCCCGGTGTGACCGCGGAGGTGGCACTCGTCCGGCATTACCCGCTCGACACCGATTTCACCCATATCGTTGGCTATGTAGGCCCGGTCAGCGACTATGATCTAGCCCGGCTCAATGACCCGGACCCGCTCCTGCAGATCCCACGCTTCCAGATCGGAAAGTTCGGTGCGGAGGCCGAACTCGAGGAGTCGCTGCGCGGGCGCGCGGGCACGCGGCGCATCGAGGTGAACGCGGCGGGTCGCGTGATCCGCGAGATCGAGCGCCAGGAGGGCACGCCGGGCGCCGACGTGCAATTGACCGTCGATCACGCGCTGCAGAACTTCGTGCAGGCCCGTCTCGGCTCCGAGAGCGCTGCCGTCGTGGTGATGGATGTGACGAACGGCGACATACTTGCCAGCGGCTCGGCGCCGAGCTTCGACCCGAACGCCTTCGTGCAGGGCATCTCGGGGCCGGCTTACCGCGCGCTGCTGGAAAACGATCACCGCCCACTGTCGTCGAAATCGGTGCAGGGGATCTATCCGCCCGGCTCCACCTTCAAGATGGTCGTGGCTCTGGCCGCGCTGGAAGCGGGGGTAGTGCGCCCCAATGATACCGTGTTCTGCCGCGGGCATTACGAAACCTCGGGGCGGCGCTTCCATTGCTGGAAGCGCCCGGGACACGGCCACATGGACCTGCTCGATTCTCTCGCCCAGTCCTGCGATGTCTACTACTACGAGATTGCCCAGCGCGTGGGCATCGACCGTATCTCTGCGATGGCACGCAAGCTGGGGATCGGCGTTTCACACGACGTTCCCCTGTCCGGCGTCGCGCCTGGGCTTGCGCCGGACCGCGATTGGAAGCAGCGCCGACGCGGCGAAAGCTGGGTCATCGGCGACACGCTCAACGCGGGCATCGGCCAAGGTTTCGTGCTGGCCTCGCCGCTGCAACTGGCG
>PHEG01000182.1 GCA_002842835.1 Alphaproteobacteria bacterium HGW-Alphaproteobacteria-2
GGCGACGTATAGACGTGGCACCGCGCGCCCGCACCCTCGAGCCCGGCACGGATCATCGCCACGGTCGAGCCCTTGCCGTTGGTGCCCGCCACATGGACAACCGGCGGCAGGTCCCGCTCGGGGTGACCAACCGCGGCGAGCAACCGCCATACCCTCTCAAGCGTGAGGTCGATGATCTTCGGGTGCAGCGCCATCATCCGGGTGAGGATGGCGTCGCTCTTAGCCGGGCTCACGCCTTGGCGTCCGATGGCGCCTCCGCCGCTGCGGCAGGCTCTGGCTCCGGCGGGGGCAGATCGCCCTTCACCGCAGGCGGCAGTCGCAGCAGCATGCGCAGGATGGTGATCAGCTCGTCGCGCAGCGACCGGCGGTCCGTCACCCGGTCGAGCATGCCATGGTCGAGCAGGTATTCGGCACGCTGGAATCCCTCGGGCAGCTTCTCGCGGATCGTCTGCTCGATCACCCGGGGCCCGGCGAAGCAGATGAGCGCTCCCGGCTCGGCAATCTGCACATCGCCCAGCATCGCGTAGGAGGCAGTCACCCCGCCGGTCGTCGGATGCGTAAGCACCACGATGTAGGGCAGCCCCGCCTCTCGCAGCATCTCGACCGCCACCGTGGTGCGCGGCATCTGCATCAGGCTCAGGATGCCCTCCTGCATGCGCGCGCCTCCGGCGGCGGCAAAAAGGATGAAGGGCCGTTTCAGCGCCACCGCCCGCTCCGCCCCGGCGATGATGGCGTTGCCGACATACATGCCCATCGACCCGCCCATGAAGCGAAAGTCCTGCGCCGCGGCGACGACCGGCGTGCGCCCGATCTCACCCTCGGCGACGAGCATCGCCTCGGCCTCGCCGGTCTCCTTCTGGGCGGCGCGCAGCCTCTCGGGATACTTCTTCTGGTCGCGGAAATGCAACGGATCGGAGACGGGTGCAGGCACCTTCACCTCGGTGAAGATGCCACCGTCGAACAGCGCCTCGAAGCGGCGGCGTGGCGCGATCGGCATGTGGTGGGCGCAGCCGGTGCAGACCTCGAGATTGTCCCTGAGTTCGCGGTGAAACAGCATCGTCCCGCAGGAATCGCATTTCGACCACAGGTTCTCGGGCATCTCTCGGCGCGAGAAGAGCGAGTTGATCCGCGGGCGGACGTAGTTCGATATCCAGTTCATTCCGTTCCCTGCACGCGGCCTGTGACGCGCGAGACATAAGACCGGCAGGAGACCGAAATCAAGGCCGTGGCTACTCCGCAGGTTCGAAGGCAAAGGGTTCGGAGGGCACGAACTCGTCCGAGACCTCGCCAGCCTGCACCTTCACCATGTCCACACCGAGATCAAGCGTGCGCACCGGCGCGCCTTCGGAAAAGTCGATCCGGCCCAGGTCCACCCAGAAGACATTGGGTGAGAGCGCGGACTCGACATAGTAGAGCCGCGCTTTCTGGTCGGCCACGACGCGCCAGCGGGTGGTGGAGAGATTGGGCGCGTCTGCGATGCTTATCCCATAGGGCACCGAAGCATTGCGAATCACGCTGAATACCGCGGCTGCCGCCGTGCGCGGGTCGTCGCTCTGCACCACCGCGTCGATGTTGAAGCGCGCGCGCACGAAGCGGTCGCTGGCGCGATTGGTGCCGGGCAGGAAGGTGAGCGGATCCACGTTGCTCCAGTATTGCCGGATGGCGAGCTGCTCCTCGTAGCGCGGTTCGTTCGTCATCACCCGGTACTCGCGCCCATGATGGATGCTGAGCTCGCCGTCGATCCATTCCAGTATCGCGCTGTCTCCGGTGGCATCCGACAACGACAGATGCGTGGTGGCCATCTTGCCCGGCTGGCCCGGCACCTCGCCGGTGGCCGCGTGCAGGGGCGTGCTGCGCAGGTGTTCCACCGCCTCGGCCACGGTGGCGAAGTTGTCGAGGAAATACTGCGCCCAGATAGAAACCGAAAGGCGCGGGGTCACGCCGTCGTCTGCGGGATAGGCGGCATCCGTCTGCCACAGCAGGTTGGCCACCAGCCCCGCCTCGTTCATGCCGTCTGCGGTGGAGAAGTCATAGCCGCTGAGGATCACGCTGCCATAGCGCGAGGTCCATGTGGCCGAGCGCTCTCCGGCCGCGCCGTCGCGCTCCATTCCGCGGGGGAAAACCCAGAGATTGCTCAGCATGGGCAGCTTCCAGTCCATGCTCCGGCCGGTGAGCACACGATCGTTCGGGCCGTGATAGACGGCGCGCGTGCAGGCATCGGCCACGGCCACGGGCACAACCAGAAGGGCAGCCGCGGCGAGCGCGGCGAGGGCGCGGTGGGCGGGTCGCATGGCAAGTCTCTCCTCTTTACGGCGATAGCGGTCTCAGAACCTGAGGGTGGCGCCGACCAGCGGCCCCTTCATGCGCAAATCGACCCGCATTCCGTCCTCGCGATAATCGACATGGAGTTGCCGGTAACCTGCCGACAGGAAAAACCGCTCGGAAAACTCGTAGTTCACCGTCGCCGCCAGTTGCGAGGTAAAGCGTGAGCCTATGCCCGCACCACCCACATCGCCATAGGCCAGCAGCGACCAGCCGGGCGCGAGGCGCAGGTTCACCCGGGCCGCGACAACCGGATCGGCGAAGCTGCGCTCGCGTGCGACGCGGATGGGGACCACCGGCGCATTGACCCGGGCGCGCACATCCCACACGCGCGCCCCGGCCAGCACGTCGAGCGTGAAGGGCCCCTCGGAAACCGCGCGATAACCTGCCAGCAGCGTCAGCGATGTCTGCCGCAGACTGCCCTTGGCGGGGATGCCGGGCGGCACCACCCCGCCGCGCGAGGAACTCGACGTGCTGAAATCGCCCAGCAACACGAGCCGATCACGACGTGCAAGGCCGGTGACAAAGAAGGCCACATCAAGATCTTCGAGGATGTCGCCAAAGGACTTGTCTATGGAAATCTTTGGCCCGGCCGCAAGCGGTCGAAGCGACCCGCCCAGCCCGGTGGCCCAGACGTAGGGCGTCATCTGGAAGGACCATCCGGCCAGCGTTTCCTGGGCGTTGCCCTTGCCGGGCGCAATGGCTGCAGAAACAAGTGTCGAGACGACCGCAAATGCCTTGGTCCCTGCCCTCATTTCAACCCCCGTAACCACACCGCCACAACCCGCCGCACGTGTCGCCATTCCCGTCACTTTGGTGTGACTTCGTGGCCGGTGCCCGTAGGTATAGTGCGCGCGCCACCCGAGTCAAACTGGGTTTCGGCACGCGATGGCGGCGCCGGGCGGACCCGGTCGTCAGTCGATGCGGCGCACCAGAAGCTGGTTGCCGGGGCCAGGCTTCGTCTCGAAGATCTTGATCTCGGTAACGAGGTCGGAGAGCTTTTTCTTGCCGTAGCTGCGGGTATCGAAATCCGGCTTGTCGGCCTGGATCTGCTGGCCGATGCGACCCAGCGAATACCACTCGCCCTCCTGCTCCAGCTTTTCCATCGCCTCAAGGAAGAGCTTGCGCGCGTCCTCCGGCGCCAGGCGCCCGGGCTTCGGCGCCTCGGCCTTGCCGCGTGCCGGAGTGGTCTCGGGCTCGTCGTAGATGTTCTCGATCTCGATGAAACGGTTGCA
>PHEG01000006.1 GCA_002842835.1 Alphaproteobacteria bacterium HGW-Alphaproteobacteria-2
GATCGTCGACAGGTAGAACCACCCCCAGCCGATGACCTTGAGATAGGTGAAGTCGGTCTGCCAGAGCTCGTTGGGTCGCACGGTCTTGTCCCGGAACTCGTCGGCGGCCCGGATCACGACATGCGCTGGCGCGGCGATGAGGTCCTCGGCCTTGAGGATGCGGTACGCAGAGGATTCCGACACGAAGCATCGCTTTTCGTCGGTATACCTGACCGCCAGCTCCCGCGCCGTGAGGTCTTCGTGCTCGAGCGCGAACTCCACGACATCCCGGCGAACCTCGTCCGGGATACGGTTCCAGACCGACTTCGGTCGAGGGGACTGATCCGCCAGCGCATCGAGGCCGCCCTCGACCCAACGGGCGTACCAGTCGTAGTAGGTGCTACTGGGGATCCCGAGCATGGCCAGCGTGCGCTTCACCGGCAGGTGCGACGCCTCCACCGTCCGGATGATCTCGAGCTTCTCCGAGGCGGGGTATCTCATGCGTCGTCCTCCCCATCCCCGATCATGCTTTTTTTGAGCAGACGGTTCTCCAGGGTGAGGTCCGCGACCACCTCCTTGAGCGCCGCCGCCTCGGCGCGCAGCTCCTTCACCTCCGGCGCCGTGGCCTGCCGCGCCGTGTCGCCCGCGAGCCGCTGCTTCCCCGCCTCGAGGAACTCCTTCGACCAGCTGTAATAAAGGCTCTCGGCGATACCCTCGCGCCGACAGAGCGCGGATATGCTCTCCTCGCCGCGCAGGCCGGCGAGCACGAGGATCTTCTCCTCGGCCGAGTAGCGCTTTCGGGTCTTCCGCTTGATCCCCCTGACCAGCTTGTCAGCGGCATCCTTCGATGTTCCGGGTGTCTGTTTCATCTTCGCTCCTGGACGGCTTCGATGAACCAGAACCCTCCGTTGCTCAAACCCCTAAATCTGTCCGGTGCGCGCTGACGTCAGACAGACGACGGTGCGCTCGTGCATCGTAACGTCGAAGCGCCGTTCGATCTCGTCGCGCAGGTCACAGCACCGCCAGCGCACCACCTTGTGTACCTGCCACGTTGGCCCGGCGCGGACCCAGTCGGCGACCTCAGCCTCCTGCGCTGCGGTCAGCTTGCGCTTCGGGCACCGCGCTTCGGCCGATTGGTCAGCCCCTGCAAGCCTTGCGCATTGTAGCGATGCACCCAATCGCGCAGAGTCTGCCGGTCCATCCCCGCTGCCTGTGCCGCCTCGGTCCGGTCCCGGCCTTCCAGAACCAGCGCCAGCATCCGACGCGCCGCCGCCCGAAACCCACCCGCATCAAGATCCGTTCGTGTGATCGCTATCGTCATGTGTGATCCTCCTGCCCCTATGACAGTGATTCAGACGCGCGACACCGGCGCAACTCACGTTCGAGTCAACAGGACCGGCGGTTGGTATCAGATCAGGGCCGAGCAGAAGGCCCTTGAAACCGAAGCCGCCACGGGGGTTAAAATGGCCGCATGACCAGCGCAACGCGCTGTCTCATAATCGTGCCGCAGTACACACGGTTGCGCCAGGCCTCGAGTTCGTCGTCGAGCATCTTGGCGGCGCGACTGACCTGCGAGGAGGACAGGCTCTCGATGCCGAATTCGCGCATCACCGCCTCGACTTCGCGGGTGGACACGCCCTTGATGTACATCTCCACGACCGCCAGCATCACCGCGCGCACCGAGCGGCGGCCGCGCTCCAGCGATTGCGGGTAGAACGGTTCCCGCGCGGGCACTGGGCGCAGATCGCGTCGACGAATCCGATCGAACGTGTGAATCGTGAGATCAAGCGGCGCTCCGATGTCGTCGGCATCTTTCCCAACGACGGAGCCATCATCCGCCTCGTCGGCGCGCTCATGCTGGAGACCAATGACGAATGGGCCGGCGCGCGACGCTACATGAGTCTTGAAACCCTCGCGCGCGTCACCGACAATCCCACCATCAGGCTGCCCGTCGTGGCCACCTGATCAGGCTCGGACCTCTCCGGAGGTCGGCGCTCTTACACCAAGCGGTGGGACACTATCCAGCCCAAACCCGATGTGGCCGGTTTTTGCGCCACCCTGTGGCCGGATTTTACTCCGGCGTTGACACCCCGCGCCAGCCGCGCACGAACTGAAGCGTCAGGGCGCCGCGCCCTTGCCCGCCCGCCGGTCGAACAGCCCGCCCAGTCCGCGCGGCAGCCAGATCGCCGCCAGCACCACCACCAGGCCCAGGATCAGCAGCCGGTACTGGCCGAATTCGCGCAGGGCCTCGTTGCCGATGGTGATGATGAAGACCCCCAGCACCGCCCCCGGAAACCGGCCCATGCCGCCGACGCTGAGCATGACCATCACTAGCAGGAAGAACTCGTTACCCAGCACGCGCGGCGTGATGACGGCGATATAATGCGCGTAGAGCGCGCCGCCGATGCCGGTGATCGCGGCGGAGATGGTGAAAAGCATCAGCTTGGTGCGCTGGTCATCCACGCCGAGCGAGCGTGCGAACCCTTCGGCATCCCGCAGCGCCACGAAGGCGCGGCCCCATTTCGCCGAGGCGATGTGGTAATAGACCAGCCAGACCGTCAGCGCAGCCACGCAGAGCGCGAGGTAGTACCAGCCCAGCTTGTTGTTGGTGCGAAAGACGACGCCCAGCACCTCGATCGGCGGCACGCCCAGCAGCCCCGTCGCGCCCCCGGTGCCGAAACTGCGGCCCTTTTCCAGCAAGGTCGGCAAGGCGAGATGCACCGAGAAGGTGAAGAGCGCCACGTATTCCCCCTTGAGCCGCAGGCAGGGCAGCGCCACGAGGAACCCCGCCAGCGCCGTCACCGCCCCGGCCATCAGCACTGCCCAGAAGGCCGGAATGCCGAGGTTCATCGACAGCATCGCCGAGGCATAGCTGCCGATAGCGAACAGCGCCAACTGGGCGAAGTTGAAGATGCCGGCATAGCCGATGCTCAAGTCCCAGGCGGCGACGACGATCGTCCAGATGAAGCACAGGATCAGGATATGCAGGAAATAATCGCTGCCGACGAAGGGCCCGAGCGCCGCAAGCGCCAGCAGCGCCGCGAAAAAGCCGGTCTTCGAGGGTTGCGACATGCGCAGGCTGGCCATTCTCAATCTCCCCACTTGCCCATCAGACCCCTCGGCCGCACCAGCAGCACCGCCAGGAGGACGATGAACCAGATCGGCATCGTCCAGGTGGCGCCGATCATCGAGATCACCGCCGCCTCCACGAAGCCCAGGATGAAGGCCGCCCAGAGCACGCCCTGCGTGCTGCCCAGCCCGCCGAATACGACGATGACGAAGGCCTTGAGAAAGGGCGACCAGCCGCCCAGCGGCGACACGAGATAGACGGGCGATAGCAGGAGCGCCGCCAGCGCCGCCAGCACCGCCGAGAGGCCGAAGCTGAAGGCGAAGACGCGGTTGACCCGGATGCCCACGATGGCGGCGCCGGTCATGTCCTGCGAGACGGCCCGCATGGCCCGGCCCAGGGGGGCCAGGTTCAGAAAGACCTGCAGCGCGGCCACGGCCAGAAGCGAGATCACCAGCGTGGCGATCGTCTGGTTGGTCACGATCACGCCGCCCAGTTCGATATTGCCGTCGACAATGGGCGAGACGGTCTTGGCGGTCGGTCCGAAGAGCACCAGGTTGAGGTTGTCCAGCACGAAGGCGAAGCCCAGCGTCGCCATCATCGTCACGGTCTTCCAGTGCTCATGCGCCCGGATCGGCCGGATCACCAGCCGCTCGAAGAGGACGCCGAAGAGGAACGAGGCCGGCAGGAGCACGGCCAGCACGGCGACAAAGCCCAGGCCCAGCCCGCCGTCCGACAACAGCCACGCGCCGTAGGCCGCCGTCATGTAGATCGACCCATGCGCGAAGTTCAGCACCCGCGACGTGCCGTAGACCAGCGACAGGCCCAGCGAGAACAGGCAGTAGACCGCCCCGAGGGAAAAGCCGCTGATGACGATTTCCAGTAACGTTTGCATCATGACATGCCTTCGGATTCGGGGCGGGGATGGTCCTGCGAGATGATCTTGCCCTCCTCGATTTCGTAGATCGGTGAGACGCGGTCCGCGATGATCGACAGGCTCTGCTCGACCAGCAGGATCGTGGTGCCCTGCGCGTTGATCTTCTGGATCGTGTCCAGCATCGTCTCGGTCAGCACCGGCGCCAGCCCCAGCGACGGCTCGTCGATGGCCATGAAGCGGGCCTCCGACATCATGCCGCGCCCCAGCGCCAGCATCTGCGCCTCGCCGCCGCTGAGCGTGCCGGCGGTCTGGCTCTGGCGTTCGGCAAGCCGCGGGTAAAGGTCGAAGACACGCTCCAGCGCGGCCCTGATCCGGGCGCGCGAGCGTTGCTGGTAGGCGCCGAGCATCAGGTTCTCCCGCACCGTCATGTCGGGGAAAAGGTGCCGCACCTCGGCCACGTGGATGATGCCGCGCGCCACCAGGTCGGGTGCCGACAGGCCGTCGATCCGCTCTTCATCCTGGGTGATCTGCCCGCTTTTCGGGCGCAACAGGCCGCAGATCGCCTTGAGCAGCGTGCTCTTGCCGTGGCCGTTCGCACCCACCACGCCCGTCAGACTGCCCGAGGGCACCGTCAGCGAGACGTCGTGCAGCGCGTGGAAGTCGCCGTAAAAGACGTTCAGGCCGGATACCTCAATATTCATGTTTCTTGCCCAGGTAGAGGGTGATGATCTCGGGGTCCGACAGGATCTTGTCCGGGGTGTCGATGCGCAGCGTCTTGCCGAAATCGAGGATCATGATCCGCTGCGAGAGCTGCGCCAGCGCGCGAATCTTGTGTTCGACCAGCACGACGGACAGCGCCAGTTCGGCGCGCACCCGGCGAATGAGGCTCGAGAAGGCGTCGATCTCGGCCTCGTTGAGGCCGCCCAGCGGCTCGTCCATGAAAAGGACGCGCGGCCCGGTCGCCAGCGCGGCGGCCAGCATCACCCGCTTGCGCGCCAGCAGGTCGAGACCCGAGGCCGCGTCGGAGGCCCGGTCGGCCAGCCCGGTCAAGTCCAGGATGGGATCGACGCTGGCGGACCCGTCTGACCATGCCCGGCCGAAGATGAGGCCGGTCTCGACATTCTCGCGCACGGTCATGGACGAGAAAATCTGCGGCACCTGGAACATGCGCGCCACCCCGGCATGGCATAAGGCATGGGGTCGACCCGACAGTCTTTGCCCGTCGAGTTCGATCGTGCCGCGGTCGGGGCGCACATGCCCGGTGCAGACGCCGATCAGCGTGCTCTTGCCCGCGCCGTTGGGGCCGGCGACGCCGAAAATCTTGCCCGGCGGCACGTCGAAGCTGACATCGGACAGGGCCTGCACCGCGCCGAAACGGACCGACAGGCCCCGCACCGCCAAGCCTTGCCCCGGAGCATCGCTCCGGGGCAAGGTCGCGGAGTCGGCGTCCAGGGTCGTGCCGGTGGTCACTTCGCCCATTCCGGCGCATGGAAGTCGGAGACCTTCTGGCTGCCCACCATCACGGCGACCATCTGCTTGTCCTGCGCCTGGATCAGCTGCGAGGGCAGCGTGTCATCGGCCACGGGCACGAAATGGTCGTCGTTGAAGGCATAGCGGCCGGTCACGCCCTCGTAATCCAGCCCCATGATCGCCTCGTGCACGGCCGCGTCATCCTCCAGCGATCCGACCTGCTCGACAGCGGTGGCCCACAGGTTGAACGTGTCGTAGATGGCGGCGGCGATGCTGTAGGGCGGGGCCGATCCGTATTTCTCTTCCCATGCCGCGACGAAGGCATCGCCGCGCTCGCCCGGCAGTTGCGCCGAGACGGTCATGCCCAGCACGCCCTCGGCATTACCGTTGGCGACCACCTCCTGGAAGGCGGGGGTCGAGAAGATGTAGCCGGCATAAAGCAGCGCGCCCGGCACCGGGTCGAGCAGGTACTGGTCGATGAAGGTGCTGGTCCCGGCGGTGTCGAGTAGTTCGAACACCACAAGGTCGGGCGCGTTCGACTTGAGGTCCGAGATGATGCCTTGCCACTGCCGGTTGTCATAGGGCACCTCGGACTCCATCACGACGGTCCATCCCGCAGCCTCGGCGGCCTCGCGGAAACCGGCGGCCGAGTTCAGTTCCCAGTCATAGGGGCCGTGGACGATGGCGATGGTCTTGGTGTCGGCCTCGTGCCCCAACGCCATGATCTGCGAAAACGTCTGTTTCGCGTAGTTCGCGTCGACGTCCGAGCCCATGAAGATGTTGTCGCAGCCCATCGAATTGCGCAGCGGCACCACGTTCGAAGTGGCGTTGTTGTTGAAATAGGGGGTCGAGTAGGAGCAGAAGGCCGGGATGTCGGGGCCCATGCCACCATAGCCGTTGATCAGCACCGCCGACTCCTGGCGCTGCACCAGGTTGGTCCCCGCCGCCTCGAGCTTGTCCGGCGTCAGGTCGCCGATGTCGAAGACCGACAATTCCAGCGGACGGCCAAGCAGGCCGCCGGCCGCGTTCTTCTCGGCGATGGCCAGTTCCAGGCCCTGCTGCATGGCGACGCCATCGCTGGCGAAAGGCCCGGTGATGGGAATCGGGGCGCCGACGATGATCTTGTCCTGCGCCAGCAGCGGCCCGGCCGCGCCCGTGCCCAGCACCAGACCGAGGGCCAGCGCGGCGCCGACGGTTCTACGCTTCATCTTGAAACTCATTTCTTTTCCTTCCTGTTGCAGACCCCGCAACACGGCGGCGCAGCGGGTTCTTGCGACTGCTGGCGTCGATAAGCGGGGCCTGAGTGTAACTTTACGATCTTCGGGCGGCCTCTATTGAACAATAGTGACTGCAGGCACCATTGGATGTTTCGACTTCTGTCTGCATCGTGGGGCAAGGGCCCGGGCAGTCATCGTCCTGCTGCCCCACCACCAACCAACCCGAGGGAGAGAGACGATGAACAAGACGACCTTCAGCGCCGATGCCTTTTCCGGCCTGCTACACGCCGGTACCGGCGGTTCCTTCATGCGTTTGCCACGGCTGCCCGCCGATGCGAAGGCGCTGAAGGATGCCAAGGTGACTGCCGCCATCCTCGGCTTTCCCTGGGATGCCATGTGCATCAGCCGGACGGGAACCAACATGGGCCCCAAGGCCATCCGCGACGCCAGCGACCAGTTCAGCTTCTTCAACGCGAATCTCGGTCTCGACCTGTCGGACCACTACACCTTCGCCGATTGCGGCGACGTCCCGGTCGTGCCCGGCGGCGCGGTCAAGACCATGAAGCTGGCCGAGGACATGGTGAACGAGATCATGGCCGGCGGCGCCATGCCGATCACGCTCGGCGGCGATCATTCGATCACCATCGCCTGCGTGCGCGCCTTCGCCAAGCATGTGAAGAAACCGGGCCTCATCCTGGTGGACAGCCATTTCGATACCGCGCTCGAGGTCGGCGGTGAAGAGCTCAGCCATTGCTGCCCGATCACCCGCGCCGTCGATGCCGGGTTCGACCCGCGCAACATCGTCATCATCGGCACCAACGGCTGGATGAACCCGCGCAACGAACTGGATTACATCCGCGAGAAGGGCATCACCCTGATGCCGCTCGAGACGATCATCGACAAGGGCCCGGTCGCGGTCGCGCGCGAAGCGGCCGAGATCGCCGGCACTGGAACCGACAGCGTCTACCTGACCTTCGACATCGACGCAATCGACGGCGCCTATGCGCCCGGCACCGGCGTGCCCGCCCCGGGTGGCATGACCTCGCGCGAGGCGATCGCGCTGATCCGCGAACTGGCCAAGGTGGGCATCGGCGGGCTGGACCTGGTCGAGGTGTCGCCCTCCTACGATCACGACGGCATCACGTCGCGCCTGGCCGTGCAGTTGATCCTCGAGGCGCTCGGCGGCAACGTCTGCCGCTGAGCCGCGCCGCGATCACGCCTGGACCGCCCCGAGTGCGTCCAGGCGCAGGTCGCGCAACTGTGTGGATCGCAGCGGATGATCGGCCGGGGCGGACAGGTCGTCGAAGGAGGCGTGAAGGAACGCCTCGCCGGACTTGCCCGCCCGGGCGCGGTCCATCCCGTCGAAGCCCACGATCCCGCTCAGCCCGGTATAGGCCAGGTCGCCCTCGCTACTGCAGAAATTGGCGTAGATGAAGGGGATGCCGTTCTCCAGCGCGCGGGCGCGGACCAGCGTCGTGGGCACCTCGAAATAGGGGGTCATGTTGGCGGTGGGCGCGCAGATGATCTCGGCCCCCTTCCGGGCGAGGGCGCGCGACAATTCGGGGAATTCGACGTCATAGCAGATCAGAAGGCCGATGCGCCGCGCGCCCATTGTGACCATTGTCAGGTCCGCGCCGGGGGCGAAGATTTCCGGCTCTACCGCGCCGAAAAGCTGGAACTTGCGGCACATGCCGGCGACGCGGCCCCGGGCGTCGACCGCCACCGCGGAATTGTAGACGCGGTCGCCGTCGCGTTCGGGCATGCCCACGATCAGGCCGACACCGTGGCGCGTGGCGATCTCGGACATGCGGCGCACCGACGGGCCGTCCGCGGGCTCTGCCAGGTCGCGCAAGGCCGACCCGAGGTTGTAGCCGGTCAGGAACAGCTCGGGGAAGCAGACGAATTCTGCCTCCGCCGCCGCGGCCACCGAGGCATGGCGGTCGATGGTCTCGAGGTTGGCCTGCTTGTTCCCGGCCTCCGGTAACGCTTGCAACAGGGCTGGCATCTGACATTCTCCTCCAATTCACCTGCCCCACAATGACGCAATGACTGTGCCTGACAAGATGACCGAAGTCAGCCCGTCCGACGATTACCGCGTCACGCCCGAGAGCGATCCGGGCGGGGTCATTCCCATCGACCAGGTCTACAGCGAGCTTGCGACCATCATCGGCTCCGTCGGCAACAAGGATTTCTACGACCGCCTGTCGCGTTTCGTCGCCCGCGCGCTGAGCTGCGAACAGCGCCTGGTCATGCGCTACAGCGCCTTCGACCGGCCCTGCTTCATCGTCAACAACTTCATGAACCCGCAGGCGGAGCGGCTCTATCTCTCGGGCCTCTTCCGCATCGACCCGCTGCAGGAGATCGCGCGCACCAACCGCACGCCGATAATCGTCAACCTGCGCTCGACCAGCGACGGCCCGCAGACCGACGACGAGTACCTGGCCGAGATTTTCAAGCTGGCCTTCATCTTCGACGAACTGGCCTTCCTGCTGCCCGCTCCGGGCGGCGTCACCTTCGCTATCTGCTGCGAGAAGATCACCGAGGCCTTCACCGCAGAGGAGCAGGCCCACGCGCAGGCCATGCTGCCGACCATCGCCGCCATCCACGAGCGTCACCTGCACGAGGTCTTTGCCCGGCCCATGCGGCAGGCCGGCACCGACGCGGAGGTGCCCGTCTCGGACGATACCTACCTGATCCTCGATAGCGCCGGGAACCGGGTCTTCGCCTCCGAAGGCTGGCGGTCCTGCGCGGCCATCACGGACGGTACCGAGCAGGAGATCGCGCAGGCCCGGCACGACGGCCGGGCGCACCTGGCCCTGTCCGACGGCCTCGTGCTGCACTGGGAGCCGCTCGGCCCGCAGTTCCAGATCGCGCCGGGCGGGATGCTGCTGCGGATCGAACGCCGGCAGCCCGGCGAAATCTCGGTCTCCGCCGCGAACACGATCGACCTCTTCTGCGCGACGCAGAACCTGACCCCGAGAGAGCGCGACATCGTCAAGCTGATCCTGCAGGGCTTTCCCAATAGCAAGATCGCCGAGCAACTGGATATCTCGGCCGGCACCGTCAAAAATCACCGCTGGCGGCTCTATTACAAGCTAGACATCACCAGCGAGCGCGAGCTGTTCCTGCTGTTTCTCTCGGACCTCCTATCGCGCTGAGCGGGTCGCGAAAGGTGAGACAGGGGTGCCTGGCTAATTGTCGGGGACACAGGCGAAGGCTTCCCTACGCGCGCACCCCGCGCAAGATGCCGGTCATCCTGAGCGCTGACGAGGCGGTGCGGTTTCTCGAGGCGGTCTCGAGCCTCAAGAGCCGGGCGGCGCTGACCACCGCCTATGCGGCTGGATTGCGCGCCTCGGAGGTGGCCGGGCTGATGATCGCCGATATCGACAGTGCGCGCGGCGTGATCCGGGTCCGGCACGGCAAGGGCGCCAAGGATCGCGACGTGATGCTGTCGACGCAGCTTCTGGGCATCTTGCGCGCCTATTGGCGGCTCGCGCGGCCGCAGCGTTTCCTCTTTCCGGGCCGCGACGAGGATCGTCCTATCAGCGCGACCGTCCTGCACGCCGCCTGCCGCTCGGCGGTCGAGGCGGCGGGGCTGAGCAAGCGGGTTACGCTGCATACCCTTCGCCACAGCTTCGCGACGCATCTTCTGGAGAACGGCGCCGACATCCGCATCATCCAGGCGCTGCTCGGCCACGCCAATCTTTCCTCGACGGCGCGGTATACTCTGTCCGCCGCGCCCGGCCCGCGGGCGTTTTGGCCCCGGCGGTCCGGGTCGCGGATGGGCGCGGATCGCGGGGATCAGTCGACGATGAATGCGCGGCACCCCGTGTCGCTGACGACGAGGTGGGCGGCGTCGCCATGGTCCGATACGCAGAAACCCTGCCCCGGGGCCAGTGCAACGCTGCGGCCGTCGCGAAGCCTGATCACCATCCGCCCCGACAGCACGTGCAGGACGTGGCCGCGGTCGCACCAGTGGTCGGCCTCGTAACCCGGCGAATAGTCGACGACGCGAAGACGCAACGTGCCGTGCTCGACAGTGCGCCAGAAGGCCGAGCCGTTGGTTCCGGGATATTCCGTCGCCGGCACAGATGCCCAGTCGAGCGGGGTGAAAGGCATGTCAGGCAGCTTCATTCCGCGGCGCTCCGTCCGGTTGCGTCCAGACCCATCGCGACCGATTCCAGCAATCGCGGGCCCTCGGCGATCTTGCGTGCGAGCCTGAAGAAGGTCTCGCGTTCCTCGTCGGTCAGGGGCTCGAACAGTTCCGTCTGCCGCGCCCGCGATATGCCGCGGATCTCGGCCAGGACGGTCTCGCCGCGGGGGGTGGCATGAAGCCGCTTCTCGCGTCCGTCGGCGTCCGAGGTTTCCTGCCGGATCAAGCCGCGCGCGTCCAGCAGCGAGACGGCTCGGCTGATCGTGTTCTGTGGCCGCGGGAACAGATGCCGGATTTCCTTGGCGCGGATGCCGGGGAACATCACGATCGCGAACAGCGTCGACCACGCATGCACAGGCATGCGGTATGTCTGTTCGATGAAACGGTTGGTCACCGCGTTGTTGCCCAGAACAATGAAGCTGACCACCATCAGATACCGCAGATCCGAGGCGAAGATCGTTTCAAGCTTGCGTTCGACATGCATGTTCATGCCTCAGAGCGGTACCCGCACCCGGGGTCGCGCGTCCAGTCTTGGCAGGCCGGAATTCCCGTTGCGGTGCGCGAATACATCGTCCTTTCCGCTGTCCTTGCCGGTCGTTGCCCGCCGGCGACGAAAGGGGGTGCGAGGGTTGTCGAATCCCCCTTGCCAGATAAATCCATATGGATCAATCTTTCGCCGAGCCACCGGGAGATGCGGAATGATTGTTGTGGGCGTTGACGTCGGCGGGACCTTCACCGACCTGATCCTTGCCGACCTTGCGCAGCAGAAACTGACGATCCACAAGACACCATCGACGCCAGCGAACCCGGCGGATGGCGTCGTGACCGGGCTGCATGCGCTGTGCGCGAAGGCGGGCGTGTCGGTCGCGCAGATCGACAGCCTTTTCCATGGCACCACCGTCGGCACGAACGCGATGCTCGAACACGGCGGCGCGGTGACCGGCATGGTCACGAACGAAGGGTTTCGCGACGTTCTGCATATCGGCCGGCACCAGCGCCCGCAGCATTATTCGATCATGCAGGACCTGCCCTGGCAGAACCGGCCGCTGATCCGGCGCCGCCACCGGCACACCGTCGCGGGGCGCATGGACGCCCAGGGCCGGGAACTCGTGCCGCTGGACGAGGCGGCGGTTCGCGCGGCAGGCCGGCGGATGGTCGAGCAGGGGGTCGAGGCGGTTCTTGTCGGCTTCCTGTTCTCCTACGTCAATCCCGCCCACGAACGCCGCGCGGCAGAGATCCTGCGCGATGAGATGCCCGAGGTCTTCGTCACCACCTCGTCCGAGGTGGCGCCGCAGTTCCGGGAGTTCGAGCGCTTCACGACCGCCGCGATGTCGGCGTTCATCGGGCCCAAGGTGCGCCGCTACATCAGCGCCTTGCAGGGCCAGCTTTCGGCCGAGGGACTGCGGGGCGAACTGCATGTCATGACCTCCAGCGGCGGGGTCGCCACCCCCGCGATGATCGCCCAGAAGCCGGCGTCGACCCTGCTGTCGGGTCTGGTGGCCGGGGTGCGCGGCGGTGCCTGGGTGGGCCAGCATGCGGGGACGAACCGTCTGATCACGCTGGATATCGGGGGCACCAGCGCCGATATCGGCATCATCGTCGACGGCCGCCTGGCCGAGGCGGACGCGCGGTCGGCCTCGATCGCCGGCTTCCCGGTGATGCTGCCGATGATCGACATCCACACCATCGGCGCGGGCGGCGGCTCGATCGCCCATATCGACCGCGGCGGCGCGTTCCGCGTCGGCCCGGAAAGCGCAGGGGCCGAGCCTGGTCCGGCGGCCTATGGCAAGGGCGGCGACGTGCCGACCGTGACCGACGCGAACCTCGTCCTTGGCCGGTTGGCGCCCGAGAACTTCCTCGGCGGCGCCATGTCGCTCGATCCGGCCGCCGCGGCACGGGTGATCGGCCGGCTGGCCGAACAGCTGGGCCGCACCCACGAGGAGACGGCCGAGGGAACGCTGACCGTTCTGAACGCCAACATGGCGAACGCGATCCGCTCGCGCACGGTGCAGAAGGGGATCGACCCGCGCGACTTCACGCTGGCCGGCTTCGGCGGTGCCGGGCCGCTGCACGCGGCTGAGGTCGCGGGGATGCTGGGCGTGACCCGTGTGCTGATCCCGCCGCACCCGGGCATCACCTCGGCCATGGGCCTCTTGACGGCCGATCTGGAATACCACGCGCTGCGAACCGCCTTCGCGGTCAAGGGCAGCGTCGATCATGCCCGCCTGACCGGCCTGTTCCGCGACATGGAGGCCGAACTGTCGGGCATCTTCGACCGCGACGGCGTGCCGGCCGAAAAGCTGCGGATGCTGCGCGAGGGCGACCTGCGCTATGTTGGCCAGGGATACGAACTGAAGGTCGACTTCCCTGACGGCCCGCTGGACGAGGCAGCACTTTCCGCGGTCTGGAAGGCGTTCCACGAGCGGCACCGCGCCGAATACGGCCACGCGTTCGAGGCTTCGCCGATCGAGATCGTGACCGTCAAGGTGCGCGGCATCGGCGCGGTGGACAAGCTGGGCACCCCGCCCGAGGCACCATCCGGCGGCAAGGCAGAACCGGTGGGGCAGGGGCGGTGCGTGTTCCGCATCGAGGACCGGCTTCAGGCCTTCGACACGCCCTATTACGACCGTGCCGCGCTGCCTGCCGGGCAGATGCTGCACGGCCCCGCGATCCTGCTGCAGACCGACAGCACCACCGTCGTCCCTCCCGACTGGCGGTTCGAGGTGGATCGGTTCGGCAATGTCCTGATGACCCGCGACGCGCAGTGAGGAGAAACCCGATGACCACACGCGTTGATCCGTTCCTTGCCGCCGTCATCCACGGCGCGCTGGAAAACATCGCCATCGAGATGGGCCACAAGCTGATGCGGATGAGCTATTCCAGCATCATCCGGGAAAGCGAGGACTTCGGCGCCGCGCTGACCGACGCCACCGGGCGGCAACTGTGCGAATGCACCATGTCCACGCCGTTGCAGTCGGGGCCCATCCCAGGCTACATCGAAGGCATCCTGCGCGAGTTGGACCGCCGCGGCGACAGCGTACAGCCGGGCGACGTGTTCATGCACAACGACGCCTATGCCGGCGCCTCGCACGGGCCCGACGTGGGCTTTGCTGTGCCGATCTTCCACAAGGGCGCGCTGGCCGGCTTCTCGGTCACGACGGCGCATCACCTCGATATCGGTGCCCTGACACCGGGAAGCTGCGGGATCGTCGATGCGGTCGACGCCTACGCCGAGGGGCTGCAGTTCAAGGCGGTGCGTGTCTACGACGCCGGGCGCAAGGTGGAACCGGTCTGGCAGATCCTGCGCTCGAACATCCGCATCGCCGACCTGGTGGTGGGCGACATGGAGGCGCAGGTTGCGGCGGCCCGGATCGGGGCCGACCGGTATTCGGCCCTGCTGGACCAGTACGGCCCGGATACCGTCACGGCGGCCTACGAGGACCTGTTGGACTACTCCGAGAAGCTGATGCGCGATGCGATCTCGGCCATCCCCGACGGCACCTACAACGCCCGGACCTACATCGATGGCTATCTGGACAGCCCCGATCCCGCGCTCAAGGAACTGCCGATCGAGGTGACGCTGACCGTCAAGGGCAGCGACATCCATGTCGACCTGACCGGCACCGCGCCGCAGACGCCGAACAAGCCGATCAACATGCCGCTGGTCGGAACCGTCGACTGCGCCGTCTGGCTGACGCTGCGGTCGATCCTGCTGGACAGCGACAAGTATGGCGCGATCCCGCAGAACTCGGGTTTGACGCGGCCGATCACGATCCATGCGCCGAAAGGCTGCCTGGCCAACCCGGTGTTCCCGGCGCCGGTGATCGCGCGGTTCTGCCCCGGCAACGCGGTGGCCGACACGGTGATGAAGGCGATCGCGCCAGCGGTGCCGAAGCAGGTCAGCGCCGGTATCGGCAACCTACGCGTCATGGCATTCTCGGGCCAGGCCGAAGGCGGGCCCTGGGTGCACATGGAAATCATGGAAGGCGCCTATGGCGGCCGCTACGGCAAGGACGGGATGGACGCGGTCGATACGCTTTATGCCAACACCCGCAACAACCCGGTCGAGGACATCGAAAGCCACCTGCCGCTGCGCGTGCTGAACTACGAACTGCGCGAGAACGTGGCCGGCCCGGGCAAGTGGCGCGGCGGCATCGGTTCGATCCGCTCGTTCGAATTGCTTCAGG
The DNA here is from genome assembly GCA_002842835.1 of Alphaproteobacteria bacterium HGW-Alphaproteobacteria-2. Lineage (GTDB taxonomy): Bacteria > Pseudomonadota > Alphaproteobacteria > Rhodobacterales > Rhodobacteraceae > PHEG01. The sequence continues at coordinate 14,951 of PHEG01000006.1, forward strand.
ACGGCGCCGTCTCGGTCGAGGGCGACGGTCAGCGGTTCGAGCCTTGGGGCTTCGCCGGCGGTGCGAACGGATCGCCGGCGCATGTCGACCTCATCCGCGCCGACGGTCGGGTCGAGGCGCTGCCCTCGAAGATCCCGTACCGCCAGCTTGGTAAGGGCGACCGGATCGTCGCCTCGGGCCCCTGCGGCGGCGGCTACGGCGACCCCTTCGACCGCGCGCCCGAGGACGTGCTGGACGATGTGCTGGACGGCCTGCTGGACCCCGAGGGCGCGCGCCGGCACTACGGCGTCGTGATCGTCGACGGTGGCCGTCTGGATGCCGCCGCGACGGCCGCGCTGCGCGCTGCCTGCCCCACCTGACCCGTTGAAGAATGCAGACATGACCAAACAGGGAGACTGCACAATGACCACGACCCTTCGGACCTTCGGGCTGATCTCGGCCCTCATGGCGGCGACGGCGCTTCCCGCGCTGGCGCAGGACGACCCGGTGGCGGTGGCGCGCGCCAATATCGACGCCTATTCGGGCATCCCCGAATTCGTCGCCCCCGGCCCCGCCTTCGATGCCCGCGCCTGCATGCAGGGCAAGTCGATCATGACGGTCCCGGCCTCCAGCGCGATTCCCTTCGTCAAGACCATCGCCGACCACAAGGACGCGCTGGCCGAGACGCTGGGCTTCGAGCATTCGCAGTGGGAAAACCAGGGCAACCCGACGCAGTGGATCCAGGGCATCGAATATGCCGGCAACAACGGCTTCGATCTGGTTTCGCTGCTGGCTGGTGCCGATCCGCGCTTCTTCCAGCCGCAGGTGAAGGCCGCGCAGGACAAGGGCGTGAAGGTCGTCACCTCGCACCTGACCGGGCTCGAGATCCCCGCGCCGGCCGGTGTCGATGCGAACACGGCGATCGACTACAAGCAGGCGGGCAAGCTGATGGCCGACTGGACGATCGTCCAGACCGGCGGCAAGACCAACGCGCTGATCATCGTGTCGAACGAGGCACTGTCGACCGACAGCCTAGTCGACGGCCTGACCGAGGCCTTTGCCAAGTGCCCCGACTGCACCTACGAGATCGTCAACGTGCCGATCGTCGATTGGGCGACGCGCATCCAGCCGACCGTGCAGGGCAAGCTTCAGGCAAACCCGGGCCTCAACTACGTCATCCCGATCTATGACAGCATGTCGACCTTCGTGACGCCCGCGATCGCCATCACCGGCAAGCGCGACAGCGTCAAGGTGGCCACCTTCAACGGCACGCCCTTCGTGCTGGACCTGATCCGCCAGGGTTCGGTCGAGATGGACATCGGCGAGAACCTCGACTGGATCGCGCATGCGATGCTCGACGCCGAGATGCGCCTGCTGTGCGGGCTTGAACCTATCGTCGACAGCAAGGTGCCGCTGCGCGTCTTCACCGCCGAGAACATCGCCGAGGTGGGCGATCCCGCCGAAGCCTCGAAGGGCTACGGCGATGCCTACTTGGAAGGCTACCGCAAGCTGTGGATGCTGGGCGAGTGAGCACGGCGGCCGTTCCGCGGCTTTCGATCCGCGGACTGACCAAGACCTTCGGAGGGGCCCGCGCGCTGGATCGCGCGGACCTCACCGTGTTGCCCGGCGAGGTGCACGGGCTTCTGGGTACCAACGGGTCGGGCAAGTCGACGCTGATCAAGGTGCTGTCGGGCTATCACGCGCCCCACGAGGGCACGCTTCAGATCGACGGCCGCGACGTCGCCCTGCCGATGCCGCTGGGGCGAAGCGAGGCGCATGGCCTCGCCTTCGTTCACCAGAACCTCGGGCTTCTTCCCGAGGCGACGGTGCTGGAAAACCTGATCGCCGGCGACCACGAGCGGCTGAACGCATGGCGGATAAACTGGCGCCGCGAGGCCGATCGCGCCCGTGCCCTGTTCGCCGAGCAGCACCTGGACCTCGCCCCTGGCCAGATCGTGCGCGACTTGTCGCCTGTGCAGCAGGCGCAACTGGCCATCGTGCGCGCCGCAGACCGTGTGCGCGAGCATCGCCATCATGGTACGCCCGGCCTTCTGGTGCTGGACGAACCGACGCCGTTCCTGCCGCAGGAGGACGTGCGCGCGCTGTTCGCGATGATGCGCCGTCTGACGGGGTCGGGCGTGGCCATCATCTTCGTCAGCCACGATATCGACGAGGTGATGGAGGTCACCGACCGCTCGACCGTGCTGCGCGACGGCAAGGTGGTGGGCACCTTCGACACGGCCACGACGGAAAGACCTGCGCTGGTCGAGGCCATCGTGGGCCGCGCGGTGCGCGTCGCCCGCCGGGCGGAACCGTTGCCCGCGGCCGATTCGGTGGTGCAGGTGACCGGGCTTTCGGGGCAGATCGTACGCGACATCGCGCTGTCCGTCCAACCGGGCGAGATCCTGGGCCTGACGGGTCTCATCGGGTCGGGCTATGACGAGGTGACGACGCTTCTGGCGGGTGCGCGCAGCGCGGCATCGGGCAGGCTGACACTGGCGGGCCGATCGCTGCCGGTGCCGGGCATCACGCCGGCGCGTGCCATGTCGGAACGCATCGCGCTGATCCCGGCCGACCGGCAGCGCGCCGGGATCGCACCCGACCTGACGCTGACGGAAAACGCCATGCTGCCGATGCTGGGCGGTGCGCTGGTCCTGAACCACGGAAGATTGCGGGCCGCGACGCGCGACATCATGCGCCGCTTCGCCGTCAAGGCCGAGTCGCCCGACCAGGCGGCGTCGGAACTGTCCGGCGGCAACCAGCAGAAGCTGGTGCTGGGCAAGTGGCTGCAACGCAAGCCGCTGCTGTTATTGCTGGACGAACCGACGCAGGGCATCGACATTGGCGCGCGGCAGGAAATCTATGACCGGCTTACCGAGCTGTGCGCGGCGGGCGGCGCGGTGATCTGCGCGACGTCCGAGTTCGAGCAGCTCGAGATCATCGCGCATCGGGTGCTCGTGTTCGACAGGGGCCGGATTAAGGCCGAACTCAAAGGGGACGACGTGACGAAATCCGCCATCGCCGAAGCATGTTACCAGGCACAGGTGAGCCATGCGGCCGAGTAGCCTGACCTATCAGCTGGAACGCTTCGGCCTCGTGATTGTCTGGATCGGCTTCATCGCGCTGTTCGGTGCGTTGCGCCCCGACACTTTCCTGACCTGGTCGAACTTTTCCACCATCTTCGGCTCCGAGGCGGTCCTGGTGATCGTGACGCTGGGTCTGATCATCCCGCTGACGGCAGGGGATTTCGACCTGTCCATCGCGCAGGTGCTGACGCTGGTGTCGATGAGCGTGGCGATCATGGACGCGCGCATGGATCTGCCCATGGCTGTCGTGCTGCCGGCCGCGCTGGCGATCGGCGCGGCGGTGGGGCTGATCAACGGGGCGATCACGCTTTACTTCAGGGTGCATTCCCTGATCGTGACGCTGGGCGTCGGCACCTTCCTGCATGGCATCACGCTGTGGATCGGCAATTCGCAGACGATCTCGGGCGTATCCATGGTGCTGATGGAATGGGTGATCATCCAGCGCATATTCGGCATTCCGATCGCCTTCTATTATGCCATCCTTCTGGCGGTGCTGATCTGGTACATGCTGAGCTTTACCGCTTTCGGCCAGCAACTGCTGTTCACCGGCCGCGGGCGCGAGGTGGGGCGGCTGACCGGCGTGTCGGTGGGTCGGGTGCGGATGACGGCGTTCGTGCTGTCGGGGCTGTTGGGGGCGATCGCCGGGATCCTCTATACCGGGACCACCGGTTCTGCGAACCCCAGTTCGGGCACCTACCTGCTGTTGCCGGCCTTCGCGGCGGCCTTCCTCGGCGCGACCTGCATCAAGCCCGGCCGGTTCAACCCCTGGGGATCGGTGATTGCGGTCTATTTCCTGGTCACCGGCATCAACGGGCTGTCGGTCCTCGGCTTCCGCACGTTCGTGCAGGACCTGTTCTATGGCGGCGCCCTGGTGCTGGCGGTGATGGTGTCGCAGCTTGTGTCGGGTCGCAAGGAGCGGGCGCTGTGACGGCGGCCGCGCGTCGTCTGTCCAACACGCTGCGCGTCAACGAGGCGCGCTTGTGGGACCGGCACATGCAGATGGCGCGGATCGGCACGGTCTGCGGAACGGGTTGCCGCAGGGTGGCCCTGTCGGACGAGGACGCCGAGGCGCGCGCGCTGTTTGCCGGGTGGTGCATCGAGGCGGGCCTGACGATGCACAGCGATCGTGCCGGCAACATGATCGCGATCCGCCCCGGGCGCGATCCCTCGCGCCCGGTCGTGGTCGCGGGCAGCCATCTGGACACCCAGCCCCATGGCGGGCGGTTCGACGGTGTGTCGGGCGTTCTGGCGGCGCTTGAAGTGGTCGAGACGCTGAACGACGCAGGGGTCGAAACCGAGGCACCGCTGGCCGTCGTGAACTGGACCAACGAAGAGGGCGTGCGCTTCGCCCCTGGCCTGCTTGGTTCCGCCTGGTTCGCGGGCCTGATCGACGATGCCACGCTTGACGACATCCGCGCACCCGATGGTGCCCGCTTCGCGGATGAGGCGGCGCGGATCGGCTGGCGCGGCGACCTGCGGCCGACCGACCTGCCGCTGGACAGCTTCTTCGAACTGCATATCGAGCAGGGTCCCGTTCTGGAACGCGCCGGTGTTCCCGTGGGGGTCGTCACGTCGGTGCAGGGTCTGCGCTGGCTGGATGTCGCCGTGACGGGGATGGACGCACATGCCGGCACCACGCCGCTGGACGTGCGGCGCGACGCGCTTCTGGCGGCCGCTGCCATGCTGGTCGAGCTGAATGCGCTGGGCCGTGCCGCCGGGCCGGATGCTCGCGTCAGCGTGGGCCGGTTCCAACCCGCGACCGACGGGCCAAGCACGATCGCCGGCCGTGTCGATTTCGTGATCGACATCCGCCATCCCGATGCCGCAACGCTGGCCGCGCTGTCCGAGCGATGCGCTGCCGCCTGCCGTGCGGTTGCCGCGCACCATGGCTGCGAGGCACAGGCAACGATGCGCATCGAGGTGCCCCCGCGCGACTTCGACGCCGGTTGCGTCGCGCTTCTGGAGGACGCGGCGCAGGACCTGGCGCTGCCCTACCGCAGGATGCCCAGCGGGGCGTTGCACGATGCGTCGAACCTCGCCGCGAATGTGCCGACCGCGATGATCTTCGTGCCGTGCCGGGACGGGATCAGCCACAACGTCGACGAATATGCCGCCCCCGGCGATCTGGCCGCCGGCTGCAACGTTCTGCTTCGTGCCATGCTGGCCCGCGCGGGCATGGCGGGCTGATCGGGTCCTGCGCCGCGGGTTGACACGACGCGGCGGTGGCAGACTATGCCGCCGCTTGTAACTGGCAGATTGGCGAGGGGATGACGATGCAGATCGACGGCATGGCAGCAGTTGTGACGGGGGGCGGATCGGGCCTCGGGGCGGCGACGGTACGGGCGCTTCGTACCGCCGGTGCGAAGGTCGCGATCCTTGACCGCGATTCAGCGGCCGCGGCGACGGTTGCCGCGGAAACCGGTGCGCTCGGGCTTGGGTGCGACGTGACCGACGAAGCCTCGGTCACCGCCGCGCTGGATCAGGCCACGGCTCAGAACGGTGACGCGCGGATCCTGGTCAACTGCGCCGGCATCGCGACGGGCGAGCGCATCATCGGCCGCGATGGCGCACCGATGCCGCTGGAGGGGTTCCGCCGCGTCGTCGAGGTGACCTGATCGGCACCGTGAATGTGATGCGTCTGATGGCTGCGCGCGCGGCAACGCTCGACCCGCTCGAAACCGGCGAGCGCGGGGTGGTTGTCAACACCGCCTCGGTCGCGGCCTTCGAGGGCCAGATCGGCCAGTTGGGTCGTGTCAGACGGATGCGAACTCGTCTCACCAAGGGCAGGATGGCTGCCCTTAAACCGCGCCCAGTTCGCGCCACTCGGCGAGAGCGGCGGCACGGT
>PHEG01000183.1 GCA_002842835.1 Alphaproteobacteria bacterium HGW-Alphaproteobacteria-2
CCGGCATCCTGCGCATGCAGCTTCAGGCGCTGATCCGTGGCGCAGCCGGTCGGCCGCTGTCGGTGATGTTCCCCTTTGTCGCGCATGCCGACGAGTTCCACAGCGCCCGGCAGATGATGCTCGACGAGATGGACCGCGAGCGCAGCCTCGGCCGCCCGCTGCCCGAGATCTGCGAGATCGGCGCCATGCTCGAGACGCCGAGCCTCGCGTATGCGCCGCGCGCCTTCTTCGAGACGGCGGATTTCATCTCCATAGGCGGCAACGACCTGAAGCAGTTCTTCTTTGCCGCCGACCGCGAGAACGAGCTGGTGCGCCGCCGCTACGACATGCTCGACGCGAGCTATCTCGGGTTTCTCGAGGGCATCGTGCGCCGCTGTGCCGAGACCGGCACGCACCTGTCGTTTTGCGGCGAGGATGCCGGGCGGCCCGTCGAGGCGGTGTGCCTCGCGGCGATCGGCTTCCGCTCGCTATCGATGCGCCCGGCCTCCATCGGCCCGGTGAAGCATCTCCTGCGGCGCCTCGACCTCGACGCGCTGGCAGGGATCATCGCCGAGGCGCGCGAATCTGCCGCCCGCCCGCTGCGCGCCGAGGTGATGGACTGGCTCGCACGTCAGGCGTGATCGAACCTCAGGCGCGCCCTGCCAGCCGATCCAGATGCGGGCGGAAGGCGGCGATGACCTGCGCGTAGGTCGCGCGCTTGAAGGGCACGATCCGTTCCAGCAGCGTGTCAGGCGCCATCCAGCACCAGCGAGAGAACTCCGGGTGTTCGGTGCGGATGTCGATGAACGAGTCCTCGCCCAGAAGCCGCATCAGGAACCAGATCTGGCTCTGGCCACGAAAGCGCCCGCCCCACAATCGCGGAACCAGATCGTGCGGCAGATCGTAGGGGATCGCTTCGGCGGTGCGGTCGAGCACCTCGACCGCACGGGCGGGCACGCCCGTCTCCTCGCGCAGCTCGCGCAGTGCGGCGGCCTCGGGTGCCTCACCCGGGTCGATGCCGCCCTGCGGCATCTGCCAAGCGTCGAACTCGCTGTCGAGGCGCTGCCCTGCAAAGACGAGTCCCTGCGTGTTGGCCAGCATGACCCCCACGCAGGGCCGATAGGGCAGCGCCGCGACCTCACCCGGCGTCATCGAGCGTGACTTGCGCAAGGGCCGGGGCCTATTGCATCCGCCCGGCCACCGCCATGCCCTTCAGGAGGTCGATCGCGTAGGCGAGCTGATAGTCCTCGTCGCGCAGCTTGGCGGCTTCCTCGGCGAGGCGGCGCTCCTCCTCGACCTGCTTGCGCTGCTCTTCGGTGAGGCTGTCGTTCTCGAGCCGCCCGCGCAGCGTCGCCTCCGAACGGGCGCGGCGACGTGCCGTGGCCTCGTCCTCCACGCTGGGCTCGACGCGCGGACGCTGCTCCACCACGATGTCGGGCGAGATGCCGAGCGCCTGGATCGAGCGGCCCGACGGCGTATAGTAGCGCGAGGTGGTCAGCCGCATGGCCCCGTCGCCGCGCAGCGGTATGATCGTCTGCACCGAGCCCTTGCCAAAGCTCTTGGTGCCCACCACCACCGCCCGGTGATGGTCCTGCAACGCGCCCGCTACAATCTCCGAGGCCGAAGCGGAACCGCCGTTGATCAGCACCACGATCGGCTTGCCCTGGGCCAGATCGCCCGCCGCCGCGTTGTAGCGCTCGCTGTCGCCCGGCCTGCGGCCGCGGGTCGAGACGATCTCGCCCGACTCGAGAAAGGCATCGGCCACCGTGATCGCCTGCGTCAGCAGCCCGCCCGGGTTGTTGCGCAGATCGATCACCACGCCGTCGATGCTGTCCATGCCGCCCGCCTCCTTGATCACCTCTTCGAGGCCCGCCTTCATGTTGTCGTAGGTCTGGTCGTTGAAGGTGGTCAGGCGCAGCACCGCGGTGCGGCCTTCACGCCGGGCGCGCGCGGCGGTCAGCTTGATGGTGTCGCGTACGAGCTTGAGGTCGAACGGCTCGTCCGCACCGTCACGCATGATGGTGACGGTAACCTCCGAGCCGACCGGCCCGCGCAGCATCTCCACCGCCTTGTCGAGCGTCAGGCCGAGGAGCGACTCGCCGTTCACATGGGTAATGAAATCTGCCGCCTGCACGCCTGCCTCAGCCGCCGGGGTGCCGTCGATCGGAGAGACAACCTTGACGAAGCCGTCTTCCTGCGTGACCTCGATGCCCAGCCCGCCGAACTCGCCGCGGGTCTGCACCTGCATGTCCTCGAAATCGTTGGGTGGCAGATAGCTCGAATGCGGGTCGAGCGATGTGAGCATGCCGTTGATCGCCGCCTCGATGAGCTTGCCCTCGTCCACCTCCTCGACGTACTGCGCGCGCACACGCTCGAAGATGTTGCCGAAGAGATCGAGCTGTTCGTAGAGCGTCTTTTTCGGCCCTGCCTCCTGTGCGATCAGCGGTCCGGCGATCTGGGTCGTCAGCACCACCCCTGCGATCGTGCCCACAACGGCGGCGATAACGGATTGTCTCATGGCTACTCCTGCTGCGCGCCGGTCTCGAACCACTCTCGCGGATCTACCGGCCTGCCATCTTTGCGAACTTCAATATAGAGGGTTTCTCCCAGACTGGCACCCTCGCTTTTTCCCATTTCCGCGAGGAATTCCTCCGAACTCGGCACCCGTCCGGGCATCAATCCGAGCGCTTCGCCTGCCCGCACGATCGCACCCGGCCGCTGATAGACCAGATCGAGCCCGGCGAATACCAGCAGGATGCCTGGTGCCGTTTCGAGCAGGGCGACCCGGCCATAATCGAGCAGCGGTCCGGCATAGGCAAGCGTGCCGGTGGCCGGCGCGGTGACGAGCGCGCGCGGCGGCACGGCAAGAACGAGCCCGGGGCGGCGCACACCCGCGGCATCGGCTTCGCCCGGGGCGCGCAACAGCCGCCCACGCACGGGAAGCGGGAGGCGCCCCGGCACGGCGCTCGACGGCACCGCCTGTGTGCCACCCGGCCACAGGTTTGCGGCGAAATCCTCCAGTGTCCTGGCATCTCGCGCCAGCGCGGCGAGCCGTGCAGAACGCGCTTCGGCGAGCGGCGCCGCCGGAGCTAGGCGCTCGGCCATCGCGCGCGACAGCCCTGCGCGCGCCGCCTGCGCCTCGGCCAGCCCGGCGCGCAGCACCTCATGCGCCTCGCTGCGTAGCGCGGTCATGAGCGCGAGACGCTCGACCTGAGCACGCAGCGCGCGCGCGCGCATCTCGAGCGCCGGGGCCACCTCGGCCAGCATCATGCCTGCCCGAGCCGCGCCCACAGGCCCGGCGGGGTGCAGAAGCCGCAGTGCCGCGGGTGTCCGCTCGATGCCCGACAGAACACCCAGCAGTTCGGCGATGCGTGCCTCTTCGGCGGCCAGCGCGCGGCGCTCGGCCTCCTCGGCGATGCTCACCGCGCGCAGGCCCTCGCGCAGCGCGGCCAGCCCCTCCTCGTAGGCATGCACCGTGGCGGTCAGCGCGGCCACGCGGTCGCGCGCGCCCTCCGCCGACTCCAGCCGCTCGGCCGCCGCC
>PHEG01000184.1 GCA_002842835.1 Alphaproteobacteria bacterium HGW-Alphaproteobacteria-2
GTCACCTGCCATCCGCAGCATCACGCGCGAGGATCTGCGCGCCGCGCTGGACCTCGGCTGGCGCGATTTCAAGCGTGCGCCCGGCTTCGGGCTCGTGTTTTCGGCGGTCTATGTGCTGGGCGGCATCCTGCTCTACCTGCTTTTGTGGCGCACCGGCCTTCTGGTCTGGGCGCTGCCGGTGATGGTCAGCTTCCCGCTGATTGCGCCCTTTGCGGCTGTGGGCTTCTACGAAGTCAGCCGCAGGCTCGAAGCTGGCGAGCCGCTCGAACGCGGCGCGGTATTCGGCGTCGTGTTTGCCGAACGCGGGCGGCAGATGCCCTCGATGGCGGTGGTGGTGCTGTTTATCGGCCTCATCTGGGTGTTTCTCGGCCACATGATCTTCGCGCTCTTCATGGGGCTTCAGGTGATGACCAATGTCACCACCTCCTTGGACGTCTTTCTCACGCCCAACGGGCTTGCCATGCTGGCGGTCGGCACGGCAGTGGGGGCGGTGATCGCCTTCATCCTGTTCTCGATCACCGTCGTCTCGCTGCCGCTGCTGCTGGAGCGTGAGATGGATTTCGTGACCGCGATGATCACGAGTTGGTCGGCGGTGCAGCAGAACCTCGGCGTGATGCTGGTCTGGGCGGCGATAATCGTGATCTGGCTTGGCATGGGGATGCTGCCGATGTTCCTCGGCCTCTTCGTGGTGCTGCCGGTTCTGGGGCATTCCACATGGCACCTCTACCGCCGCGTTCTGGAGCCGCCGTCCGGAAACTGAACGGTGGGCACGGGCCCCGCCCTACGAAAAAGGCGCGCCCTGCGGGGCGCGCCTTTCACAATACCATGTGCCTGATTGGGGGGCGGCGCGGATCAGCCCTGGTCGCCGACGCTGGCCGCCGCCTGCGCGGCTGCCGCTTCGGCCCTTGCCTGGCGGTTCGGGACGATGGGTGCCCCTGTGCCCGCGTCCTTCAGCGGGTCCTCCTGGCGCTGCACGGAACCCTCGAAATGGGCACCCGACTCGATGGCGATTGTCTTGTGGATGATGTCGCCTTCCACCCGCGCGGTGGAAGTGAGGCGCACCTTCAGCCCGCGCACGCGCCCGGTGATGCGCCCGTTGACAACAACGTCGTCGGCCACGATCTCGCCCTTGATGGTGGCGCTCTCGCCCACGGTCAGCAGATGGGCGCGGATATCGCCCTCCACAGTGCCTTCCACCTGGATGTCGCCGGTGGTGCGCAGGTTGCCCTTGATGACGAGGTCCGAGGACAGGAGCGATGGCGCCGGTCGGGCCTTGGCCGAAGCGGGCGCCGACGAGGCGGAGTCCGCGAAGCTGGGTTTCGCTGCGGGCGGAGTGGCCGGGCGTGGGGCCTCTCCCTCTGCCGCGGGTTTGCCACCGGGCTCGTTGATTCTGCTCTTAGAAAACATCTCTCGCTGCCTTGATATAGGTCATGGGATTGAGGGCCTTGCCGTTGCGCCGCACCTCGTAGTGCAGATGCGTCCCCGTCGATCGCCCCGAGGATCCCATATCACCGATGCGGTCCCCGCGCGAGACCTTTTGCCCCGCCTCAACGTGAATCCGCCGAAGATGCGCATAGCGGGTCTCGAGCCCGTCGGCGTGGCGGATCTTCACCAGCCGCCCGTAGGCGCCCTGCCAGCCAGCGAAGATGACGGTGCCTTCGGCCGTGGCATGCACGGGCGCGCCCGAGGGCCCGGCCATGTCGAGCCCCTCGTGGAAGTCGCGGCCCCCCAGGACCGGGTGGTTGCGGCCGCCGAAGCCCGAGGTGAAGCGGAAATTGCCCTGGACCGGAACCGCCAGCGGGACTCTGTCGAGCGCCATGCGGTAGAGGTTGATGCGGTCGAGTTCGCGCATCAGCCCGTTGAAGCGTTCCGTCACGGGGTCAGAGGGCGCACCCTTAGTGGAGGTCGCAACCGGATTGAACGGCCCGCCCGCGCCGGTGTAGCCGCGGCGCACGTCCGAGATGATCTTGTCGGCCGGTATGCCGACGTTGCGGAGCACTTTCTCCAGCGGCTCGATCGAAACGCTCACGGCCTCTTCCAGGCGCTTGAAGATCCGTTCGCTGCGCTCGCGGTCAAGCCGCGCAGCCAGTTCCAGTTCGGCGATGCGCGCTTTCAACGCCGCGGTGGACTCGCCCAGCCCGTCGCGCTCTCCGGCAGTGTCGGCAAGGGCGAGCGACATGAAATCGAGCGTTCGCCGCAGTTCGTCGTCACGCGCAGGTGCTTCACCCGTGGCGCTCTCCGCCAGCAGTGCCTCGCCACGGCGCTGGGCGGCATCGCGCGCGCGCACCGCTGTGGCGAGCGCGCCGCGCACGGCCATCAGGCCCGCCTCCTGTTCGCGGCGGCGGTCTTCGGACTTCAGCAGCAGCGTCTGCTGCGCGGAGATCTGGCGCAGCGCGACCTCGAAGCGGTCCTGCGCATGGCGCAGATCGCCCGCCAGCCGGTCGCGCTCGGCAGCCAGCTTGTTGAGCCGCTCGTCGTATTGTCCGCGTTCCTGGCTGAGCTGCGTATCGTGCGAAACCGTGCCGAGCGTACCGATCAGCGCCATGGCGGTGGCGAAGGTGGACCACACCACGAAGCCCGCACCGCACAGAAGGATCATGGCCTGGGTCGAGGACTTCAGACGAACGAAACGCGTTCCGTCGTCATTGTGGAGAAACAGCCGCTGCTCGGGCAGGTGCCTCTCCAGTGCAAGGTGCAATCTGCGCCTGAGCCTTCCCGGCAATGCCTCGCCCCCGTCCCGTTTCCCTGCCCGCGCATTCTGATGCTGCGCTTGACCCTCGTTTGGTAAGGAATTCATCACCTCACTGCAACATTTTTGCGGAGTTCGCGGGGCCTTGCCGGGAAAACTTTGCACGCGGCGGCAAGATCCCGCCGACGCCGGGGCCGGATCGACGCCCGGCTCAGCCCGCCGCGCCGAGCGAGTGCGCAGCGGCCAGCACCTCGGCCACATGCCCAGGCACCTTCACCTTGCGCCAGACCTGTGCGATGCGCCCCGCGCCGTCGATCAGGAAGGTGGCGCGTTCCACTCCCATGCTCTTGCGGCCATACATGCTCTTCTCGACCCAGACGCCGTAGCGCTCGCAGACGTTGCTCTCTGCATCCGAGGCCAGCACCACGCCCAGCCCGTGCTTGGCGGCGAATTTCGCGTGACTCGCCACGGTGTCCTTCGAGATGCCGATCACGGTCACGCCCGCGGCGGCGAAGGCGGCGGCCTCACTGGTAAAGTCGATCGCCTCGCGCGTGCAGCCGGGCGTGTCGTCGCGCGGATAGAAATACACGACCGCAGCCCCGGGGCGCAGCGCCGCGAGAGAGATCTCGCCGCCATCGGCTTTGGGAAGGGTGAAGTCGGGTGCCATATCGCCTGTCTCGGGCATGAATTGATCTCCTGGGGTCTGTAAAGGCTTATCAGCGGCACATAGCTCGCCTAAAAGGGAGAAAAAGGGCGGGCGCAAGAGGCGACACCGCCCAACGGTCATTTGGCCGAGGGGCGGGCACGGCGCAGACGCGGGATCGGA
>PHEG01000185.1:0-3500 GCA_002842835.1 Alphaproteobacteria bacterium HGW-Alphaproteobacteria-2
GATCATGGTGGACGGTGCCGACGCCACGGCGGGCGACCGCGACGCCTTCCTCGCCCGTTTCGGGATGCTCTTCCAGGGCGGCGCGCTGTTCGATTCGCTGACTGTGTGGCAGAACGTGGCCTTCCGGCTGCTGCGCGGGCGGCTGAAGCGGCCGAAGGACGAGGCGCGCGCCATCGCCATCGAGAAGCTGCGCCGCGTGGGGCTGAAGCCCGAAGTGGCCGATCTCTTCCCGTCGGAACTCTCGGGCGGGATGCAAAAGCGCGTGGGCCTCGCCCGCGCCATCGCCGCCGAGCCCGAGATCATCTTCTTCGACGAGCCCACCACCGGGCTCGACCCGATCATGTCGGGCGTCATCAACGATCTGATCCGCGAGATCGTGGTGGAGATGGGCGCGACGGCCATGACCATCACCCATGACATGACCAGCGTGCGCGCCATCGCCGACAAGGTGGCGATGCTGCATGACGGGGTGATCAAGTGGACTGGCCCGGTCGCGCGGATGGATACCTCGGGCGACCCCTACCTCGACCAGTTCATCCATGGCCGCGCCGAAGGGCCCATCGAGGCGGTGCGCTGACATGCGCGGTGGCGCAGGCGCACTGAAACTTGCCAACCTCTCCCTCCTGGTGCTCTTCCCCATCGCCTGGTTCGCGCCGCTTCTGCGCGCCGGGGTGCTGCCCATATTCGGCCTGTCGGAGATTTCCATCGTCTCGGGTATTGCCACCTTGTGGCGGGAGGATCTGCTGCTTGCGCTGCTGGTGGCCTGCTTCGCGCTTCTGGCTCCCTATGCGAAGACGCTGGGCCTTGTGCTGCTGCTGTCCGGGCGGCTGCCCGCGCGGCATCTGGGGGCACTGCAATGGCTCAGCAAGCTCGCCATGGCCGAGGTCTTCCTCGTTGCGCTCTACATCGTGGTGGTCAAGGGCGTGGGCCTTGGCCGGGTCGAAGTCGCCTGGGGGCTTTACCTCTTCACCTTCTGCGTGCTCGCCTCGCTGGCGGTGGCACTGCTGGCACGCCAGACGCGGCACTGACCCGCGCCGGGCTCAGAACCCTGCGTTCACCTCGTCGAGCACGCCGAGAGACCGGCGCATCAGGGCCTCGTCGCCGCTGGCATGGGCCTTGTCGTGCATGACGCGCCCCTCCGCGAGCCGGGCCTCGAGTGCGGCGCGGCGCTCGGGCGAAAGGCCGCTGGCGGCGGCAAGGCGCGCGGTGACGGACGGGTAATCCTCGGTTCCGCGGCACGCTAGGGCCGGCGTGGCGAGCGATGCGGCTAGGAGAATGGCGAGCGCGGCCGGGCGCAGGGCAGCGGCGGCATGTCCGGTTCGGGAAAACATCGAGATCTCTCCGAAAATCAGGCGGGTGCGACGGAGGTTAGCAGGGACCGGGCGATCTGTCACCGCGCAACTCGACGCCAAGGCTTGCCTTGCCGGAACGCATCCGGCAAGCCTGCCCCATGGCACGCAAACCATCCTTCGTCTGCCAGGACTGCGGCACGGCCCATGGCAAGTGGCAGGGCCGCTGCGACGGCTGCGGCGCCTGGGACCGGCTGGTGGAAGAGGCGCCGTCGGCACCGGGGCGAGCGCTGGCAACGCGGATGGGACGCGGCATGGCGCTGAGCGATCTGGCGAGCCCCGAGCCGCCGCCGCCGCGCACCGCCTGCGGCATCGCGGAACTCGACCGTGTGCTGGGCGGCGGGCTGGTGCCGGGTTCGGCGGTGCTGCTGGGGGGCGACCCGGGGATCGGCAAGTCCACGCTGCTGCTGCAGGCCGCGGCGCGCTTCGCCGCCGCGGGCCTGCCGGTGATCTATGTCTCTGGCGAGGAGGCCACGGCGCAGGTTCGCATGCGCGCGGCACGGCTGGGACTGGCCGAGGCACCCGTGCGTCTCGCGGCCGAAACCGGGCTTTCCGCGATCCTGGCCACGCTGGAGACGGAGAGGCCGGGGCTCGTGGTGGTCGATTCGATCCAGACCATGTGGGCAGAGACGGTGGAGAGCGCGCCGGGCTCGGTCGCGCAGGTTCGCGCCGCGGCGCAGGAACTGGTCACCTTCGCCAAGCGGCGCGGCACTGCGGTGATCCTGGTCGGCCATGTCACCAAGGACGGACAGATCGCAGGCCCGCGCGTGGTCGAGCACATGGTCGATTGCGTGCTCTATTTCGAGGGCGAACGCGGGCATCAGTTCCGCATCCTGCGCTCGGTCAAGAACCGCTTCGGCCCCGCTGACGAGATCGGCGTCTTCGAGATGACGGGCGCGGGGCTGGCCGAGGTCGCCAACCCCTCGGCGCTCTTCCTCGGCGAGCGCGAGCGACCGGCGCCGGGCGCCGCGGTCTTTGCGGGGATCGAGGGCACACGGCCGCTCCTCGTCGAGGTGCAGGCGCTGGTGGCGCCGGGCGCGCCGGGTACGCCGCGGCGCGCGGTGGTGGGGCTCGATGGCGGGCGGCTCGCCATGATCCTCGCTGTTCTGGAGGCGCGCGCTGGCGTGTCGTTCTCGGGGGCGGATGTCTATGTCAATGTCGCGGGCGGGCTGCGCATCGGCGAGCCGGCCGCCGACCTGGCGGTGGCCGCGGCGCTCTTGTCGGCGCGCAACGACACGCCCCTGCCAGCCGAGACGGTGTTTTTCGGCGAGATCAGCCTCTCGGGGGCGCTGCGCCCGGCCACACAGGCGGAAAACAGGTTGAAAGAGGCCCGGAAACTTGGTTTCTCGGGGGCGGTCACCCCGGTTCAGGCACCGGCGTCGGCCGTGCCGGGGATCGCGACGCGGGGCTTTGCCGATATCGCCTCCCTGGTGGCGCAGATGTTCGACCCGCGCTGAGGGGTCGCTGAGAGGACGGGCATGGAAGGCTTCACCATCGTCGATGCCGTGGTCGCGGGTGTGCTGCTCGTCTCCGGCATACTCGCCTATTCGCGTGGGCTGGTGCGCGAGACGCTCTCCATCGCGGGCTGGGTGGGGGCCGCCATCGTGGCCTTTCTCTTTGCTGCGCAGGCGGAACCGCTGGTGCGCGAGATACCCGTGCTGGGCGAATTCCTGGCCGACAGTTGCGAGTTGTCGGTGGTCGCCGCCTTCGCCGTCGTCTTTGCGCTGGCGCTGGTGGTGATCTCGCTCGTCACGCCCTTCTTCTCGGGGCTGGTGCAGCGTTCCGCGCTGGGGGGCATCGATCAGGGTCTGGGGTTTCTCTTCGGGGTGCTGCGCGGCGCCCTGCTCGTCGCCGTTGGCTTCCTCGTCTACGACCGGGTGGTGGTGGGCGACACCGTGCCCATGGTGGACAATTCCCGCTCCGCCGCCATCTTTGCCTCGGTAAAGGAAACGATTGCCGAACAGGTGCCCGACACGATCCCGCAATGGATCGTCACGCGCTACGAGGAGCTGGTGGCCGCCTGCGGCCCCACCGCTCCGCCTGAGCGGGGCCCCGTGACAGGGGGGTGACAAGCGGCTATAGGGTGCGCGTCAGGCCCATGTGGAGTCGCCCCCGGGATGCGTGACCTGCTCCGACACCCCTTCGACGACG
>PHEG01000185.1:3522-7120 GCA_002842835.1 Alphaproteobacteria bacterium HGW-Alphaproteobacteria-2
ACCGCGGGCAGGAGGCGGGCGGCATCGTAAGCCACGACCCCGAGCACGGCTTCAACTCGGTGCGCCGCTTCGGTTATGTGCGCGACAATTTCACCAAGGCCAGCCTGATGGAGACGCTGCCCGGGCCGCTGGCCATCGGGCATGTGCGCTACTCCACGTCGGGCTCGAAGGGGCACACCGCGATCCGCGACGTGCAGCCCTTCTTCGGCGAGTTCTCGATGGGCGGTGCGGCGATCGCGCATAACGGCAACATCACCAATGCCGAGGCGCTGCGGCGAGAACTGATCGAGCGCGGCTCGATCTTCCAGAGCTCCAGCGATACCGAGTGCATCATCCACCTGATGGCGCGCTCGATCCAGAAGACCATAGCCGAGCGGATGAAGGATGCGCTGCGCCGGGTCGAGGGCGCCTTCTCCATCGTCGCCATGACGCGCACCAAGCTGATCGGCGTGCGCGACCCGCTGGGCGTGCGCCCGCTGGTTCTGGGGCGGCTGGCCGAGGGCTGGGTGCTGTCATCCGAGACCTGCGCGCTCGACATCATCGGCGCCGAGTTCGAGCGCGAGATCGAGCCGGGCGAGATGGTGGTGATCGAGCGGGGCCAGGTGCAGAGCATGCGCCCCTTCGAGCGGCGCCGGCCGCGCTTCTGCATCTTCGAGCATGTCTATTTCTCGCGCCCCGACTCGATCCTCGGCGGGCGGTCTGTCTACGAGACGCGGCGCAACATCGGCGCGGAACTGGCGCGCGAGGCCCCCGTCGAGGCCGATCTGGTCTGCCCGGTGCCCGACTCGGGCACGCCCGCGGCGATCGGCTTCAGTCAGGAATCGGGCATCCCCTATGCGATGGGGATCATCCGCAACCAGTACATGGGCCGCACCTTCATCGAGCCGACCGAGCAGATCCGCAACATGGGCGTGCGCCTCAAGCTCAACGTCAACCGGGCGCTGATTCGCGGCAAGCGGGTGGTTCTGGTGGACGACAGCGTCGTGCGCGGCACGACATCGCGCAAGATCAAGGAGATGGTGCTCGATGCGGGCGCGGCGGAGGTGCATTTCCGCATCGCGAGCCCCCCCACCGCCTGGCCCTGCTTCTACGGCGTCGACACGCCGCAGCGCGAAAAGCTGCTCGCCGCCACGATGAGCGAGGAGGAGATGCGGGTGCATCTGGGCGTGGACAGCTTGCGCTTCATCTCGCTCGACGGGCTCTACCGCGCCGTGGGCGAGGCAGGCGGGCGAGACCCGGCGGCGCCGCAGTATTGCGACGCGTGCTTCTCGGGCGCCTATCCGGTGGCACCCTCGGACATGATCGCGCGCGGCTTCGAGGCGAAGGCGGCGGAATAACCGGGGCTTGACCGGGGCGCGGCGGCAGGGCACCTCTGGGGCATGACCGAACGCATCGCATCGCTGGACTGGGGCGCGACGCCGGGCGCCGACGACGACCGGCGCGCCGCGCCTGACGCTCCGTCCGCCGCGCGCACAAGGATCGAGAGGCCGCTGCGCTTCCGGCCCCATCATTTCCTTTGTTCACTGGGCTTCGCCGGGGCGGGCTACGACGACAATTTCACCGTCAACATGGAAGAGATCGTGATGGGCCTCCTGCGCGCCCATGACGGCGACGGAGTGGAGATCGAGGTCGTGGCGGGGGCGGATGCCATCTGCGCTCCCTGCCCCAACAACCTTGGCCCGGACTGCACGAAATCGGCGAAGGTGAACGCGCTCGATGCACGGCACGCGGCAGCGCTGGCGCTTGTTCCCGGTGAGCGGCTGAGTTGGGGCGCGGCGAAGGCGCGCATTCGCGAGCAGGTGCAACCGGGCGATCTGACCCAACTCTGCGCGGGTTGCGAATGGCTGGAGCTTGGGCTTTGCGAGGCGGCGCTGGCGCAACTGCACCGCAAGACGTGAAAGCGCCGCCCCGGCGGGCGGCGCTTCGCCATTTCAATCCATGGGAAGCGCGGCCCAGAGCCACAGCACGCCCGGGACGAAGAGCAGCGCCGCAGGCACCGCCGCCGCCACGAAGAGCCGCACGAGCCCACGCCCGAAGCCGTTCTCGGCCAGCCAGCCCGTCAGCCAGGCCATGGCCACGAAGCCGAAGAGGAACCCGCCCGTGGGCCCGACGAGATGCGCCGCTCCGCCTGCGCCACCCGCAAAGACCGGCAGCCCAATCGCCCCCTGGGCGAGATAGGCCAGCAGAGTGGCCGCGCCGAGCCGAGCGCCATAGGCCAGCCCGATCAGGCTGATTGCAAGCGTCTGCAGCGTCATCGGCACCGGGAACATCGGCACGCTGACCTGCGCGGACGCCGCCACCAGCAGCGACCCGGCCAGCACGAGCGCGGCCCTTGCGGGCAGGCTGTGCGCGGGGAGAAGCGCCTTGGTCAGGGTCATCGGAAACTCCTTGCGATTTGTCCCTGCCGTTCTTCGCCAAGCCCCCGGAAAAGTCAAGAAACCCTTGCCCCCGCCCGCGCCCGCTGCCATTGCAGCGCGCATGACGAAGGGGCAGGACATCGCGCTGGTCACCGGCGCATCGCGGGGCCTCGGCGCGGCCATGGCCGAGGCGCTGGCGGCGCGCGGTGCGCATGTGATCGCGCTCGCGCGCACCGTGGGCGGGCTCGAAGAACTCGACGACCGCATTCAGGCGGCGGGCGGCAGCGCCACGCTGGCACCCATGGACATCACGCAGGACGAGGCGTTGGCGCATCTATGCGCCTCGGTCTTCGCGCGTTGGGGGCGGCTCGACTGGCTCGTGCATTGTGCCATCCACGCGCCCCCCATGGCACCCGCCGCGCATATCGACGCGAAGGACTGGGCGCGCAGCATTGAGGTGAACCTGCGTGCCACAGGGCGGCTCGTTGCGATGACGGCACCCCTGCTGGCTGCGAGCCTGAGCGGGCGGGCACTCTTCTTCGCCGACACGGGCCGGGCGGGGGCGGCCCATTTTGGCGCCTATGGTGCCAGCAAGGCGGCACAGGAAGCCCTGGTGCGAAGCTGGCAGGCGGAAAGCGCACACACCGGTCCTGCGGTGCATCTGCTGGCACCGCGGCCCATGGCCACCGCGTTGCGCGCGCGCTTCCACCCAGGCGAGGACCGCCGCCCCCTCGCGACGCCGCAGGACGAGGCGCAACGGCTTCTGGCGAAGCTTGCCTGATTCAGGCCGCGATCTCGAGTGCCAGCGCGTGGATGCGCGCCACCAGATCGGGGCCAAGCGCGCGATGCACCGCCCGATGGCGCTCGATGCGCGAAAGCCCCGCGAGACCGGGCGCCGCGATGCGCACACGGAAATGCGTCTCGCCCCCCTCGCGCCAGCCCGCGTGACCGCGGTGGCGCTCACTCTCGTCGATTACTTCCAGCCGTTCGGGCGCCAGTCGGGCCTCGATGCGGCTGCGTATCTCCTGTGCCACCGACATGCGACCCCCTGGCGTGACATTGCTGCGACAACCGAGAGATAGCGCTTGGTTCACGCGGCGGAAAGACTACACTCTTGGCCCCGAGTCGATGCAGCACGGGTGCGGCATGAGCAAGAGTTCCCCCTTCGATTTCGACATCCGCGCCAGCGCCGACAAGAAGAAACGCTCGCGCGGTCGGCGAGGGATGTCGGGCGCCTTCGA
>PHEG01000186.1 GCA_002842835.1 Alphaproteobacteria bacterium HGW-Alphaproteobacteria-2
GCCGCCGACGACCCGACCGTAGCACCCGACGAGCGCCGCCGGGGGCGCGCCATGGCAGACGGGCTGGCGATGCGGGTGCTGAGCCGGGCCTGGCAGATGCTGCTCAAGGCGCTGGAGGAGGTGGCGCTGGCGCCCAACGCGATGATGGCCGCCGAGATGGCCGTGATCCGGCTGACCCATGTTGCCGACCTGCCGAGCCCCGAGGAGCTGCTGCGCCGGTTGCACGATGCGCCCCCACCGCCGTCACCCGCCCCCAGGGGCGGCGGCGATGCGGCGTCGCGCGCGCCGGTGGCGCGTGGCCCGGCGTTGCCGCAGGGTGGAGGCGGTGGCGGCGGGCCGCAGGCAGCTCTTGCCGGGGCGGCGCCGCTGCTCGCGGCCTACCCGGCTTTCCCCCATGTGGTCGATCTGATCCGCGAGCGGCGCGAGGCCAGGCTGCTGTGGGAAGTGGAGAGCTGCCTGCGGCTCGTGCGCTATGCGCCCGGGCGCATAGCCTTCGCGCCAACCCCCGATGCGCCCTCCGATCTGGCGAGCCGACTCTCGCAGCGGCTCCAGCAATGGACGGGCGCGCGCTGGGCGGTCTCGGTGGAGGCGGGCGAGGGCGGCGCGCCGACGCTCGCGGAGACGCGGGTGCAGGCCGCCGACGCACTGAAGGCCGAGGCCGCGGCGCATCCCCTGGTGGTGGCCGCGCTGGCGGCCTTCCCGGGGGCGGAACTGCGTACCGTCCACCCGCGCACGGCGGAGGCGGCACCGGAGCAGACCGGCGTCACCGAAGCGCCCGAGGAAGACGACGACTGGGATCCGTTCGAGGAAGGATGAGCCGATGTTCAAGGGGCTGGGGCAGATGGGCGACATGGCCAAGATGATGAAGGCCGCCCAGGAGATGCAGAAGAAGATGGCCGAGGCGCAGGAACGTCTCGACGCGATAGAGGTGACCGGCGAGGCGGGCGCGGGGCTGGTGCGGGTGACCGCCTCGGCGAAGGGCGATCTGCGCGGGCTCGAGATCGACCCCTCGATCTTCTCCGCCGAGGACAAGGAGGTGGCCGAAGACCTGATCCTCGCCGCGATCAAGGACGCGCAGGCCCGCGCAGCCGCCCGCGCACAGGAGGAGATGGGCCGGATCACCGAGGGGCTGGGCCTGCCGCCGGGCATGAAGCTGCCGTTCTGAGTCATGGCAGAGGCCCCGAAGGACATCGAGGCGCTGATTGCGCTCATGGCCCGGCTTCCGGGGCTGGGGCCGCGCTCGGCGCGCCGCGCGGTGCTGCATCTGCTGGCGAACCGCACGCGGCAGATGGCGCCGCTGGCCGAGGCCATGGCGCAGGTCGCCGCGCAGGCGCGCGACTGCACGGTCTGCGGCAATATCGGCACCGCGGAGGTGTGCGAGATCTGCGCCGCGCAGAACCGCGCCAATGGGCAGATCTGCGTGGTCGAGGATGTCGCCGATCTCTGGGCGATGGAACGCGGCGGCGCCTTCGGCGGGCGCTTTCACGTGCTGGGCGGCACGCTTTCCGCGCTCGACGGCGTGGGGCCGACCACTGCGCATTACCTTGCCGACGCGCTGCGCGGGCAGGGCGTGGCGGTGACAGGGCTGGCGCGCGGCGTGCCGGTTGGGGGCGAACTCGACTATCTCGACGAGGGCACGATCAGCGCGGCGCTGGGCGCGCGGCGACCGGTGTGAGCGGCAGGCGGAGGTTTCTGAGGGGGCGGGAAAATGCCGGACCCGCCCCCCGCCCTCACTCCGGGTAGGCCGAGTTGCAGGCCCGCACGTCCTCCTTCATGCGCGCCACCGCCTCGCGGTGCTTCGCCTTCAGTTCGGCGAGCTTGCGCCGCTCTGCCGCCGGGTCGATGGCCACCGGGGTCTCGCGCGTCACGGGGTAGGGCTCGTAGCATGTGGAGAGCCCGTAGTAGCCGTAACGCCCGTAGCCGTAGCCGCCGCAGAACGTGGCGCGCGGCGCGTAGGTGGTCTCGCGCTCCACCCCGTAGCCGCGCGCGAGCGCCAGTTCCGTCTCGGAGATGAGATGGTCGAGCACGTGCACGTCGCGCGTGGCCTCGGCCAGACACTGGCCGCGCGGGTTGGCGCAGGCGGCAGCGAGCGCCACGAGGGGCAGGACGAGGAACACGCGCATGACGAAACCACTCCATTTGTGCCCCCAAAGATAGGTATCGGCGGCCTCCGCGCCAGAGGCTGGCGGCAGGCGGAACGCTTTGCTAGACCGGAGGCAGGACCGAGGGAGGCCCCATGAGCGCAGAGACGACCGACGCCGCAACCGCCGACGCCCGCAAGGCACGGACCAGCGCGTGGTTCCGCGCGCTTCGCGTGCCGATCTGCCCCCGGGGCGCTTCGAGGTGAGCGAGACGCGCCGCAGCGCCGAGGATGGCGGCGATGCCGGCGGCGGGCTGATGAGCGTGCTGCGCGGCGGGCGCGTGTTCGAGAAGGTTGGGGTCAATGTCTCCACCGTCTTTGGCCGTCTCGGGGCGCAGGCGCAGGCGGCGATGGCGGCGCGCAAGCAGATCCCCGGCATGGCAGGCGACCCGCGCTTCTGGGCCTCTGGCATCAGCCTTGTGGCGCACATGCGCAATCCGCATGTGCCCGCCGTGCACATGAACACGCGCTTCTTCTGGACACCGCAGGCGCAGTGGTTCGGCGGCGGCACGGACCTCAACCCCTGCATCGAGTATGCCGAGGACACCACGCATTTCCACGATGTCCTGCGCGAGGCCTGCGCGCCGTTTGATCCGTCCTGCTACCCGCGCTTCAAGGCCTGGGCGGACGAGTATTTCTTCATCCCGCACCGTGGCCGGGCGCGCGGCGTGGGCGGCATCTTCTACGACGATCTCGACAGCGGCGACTGGGAGGCGGATTTCGCCTTCACGCAAGCCGTGGGCCGCGCCTTCCTGCCGGCCTTCCTGCCGCTGGTGGAACGCCGCCGCGTGCAGGACTGGGGCGAGCCCGAGCGCGAGGTGCAGCTTGTGCACCGCGGGCTCTACGCCGAATACAACCTTGTCTACGACCGCGGCACAAAATTCGGCCTTGCCACCGGGCACGACGCCAACGCGGTGCTCATGAGCCTGCCGCCGCTGGCTAAATGGGTCTGATCGCCGCGCCCGCGGTGTGACAGCGCGGCGATCCGCGCTACACAGAAACCATGGACATCGTGGTGCTGACCGCCATCGTCGCGGGGCTCTTCCTGGTGATCGCCGCAGCCGAGCCGCTGGCCGAGCGGCTGCGGCTGCCCTACAGCGTGATCCTGGCAGGCCTTGGCGTGCTGATCGCGGTCGCCGCCACCTTCTTCCTTCGCACCGAACTGACGGACGCGCTCAACCCGGTCGCCGAGGCGATCCTCGGCCTGCCGATCCGCTCGAATGTCTTTCTCTACGTCTTCCTGCCGACGCTGCTCTTCCAGGCGACGCTGGGCATGAACCTGCGGCGGATGCTGGACGACTGGGTGCCGATCCTCGTTCTGGCGGTGGTTGCCGTGGTGGCCGCCACGCTGGCGGTGGGCTATGCGCTGGCCGCGGCGAGCGCGCTGCCGCTCGCCGTCTGCCTGCTGATCGGCGCCATCGTCTCGACCACCGACCCTTCCGCGGTGATCGGCATCTTCCGCGCGCTGGCAGCCCCGCGCAGGCTGGCGCGGATCATCGAGGGCGAGAGCCTGCTCAACGACGCTGCGGCGATCGCGCTCTTCGGGCTCTTCATGGGCTTCGTCGTGTCCGGCGTCGCCGAGCCGACATTCGGCGGTGCCCTGGCGCAGTTCCCGCTGCTGATCGCCGGGGGCGTTCTGGTGGGCTGGCTGATGGCGCGCGCCGGGATCTGGCTGATGGCGCTTTTCGGGCGTTACGAACTGGCGCTCATGTCGGTGTCGGTGGCGCTGCCCTATCTCGCCTTCGTCCTGGCCGAACAGAGCATCGGCGCCTCGGGGGTGATCGCCGTGGTCACTTCGGGGCTGACGCTCAACCTCGCCGGGCCCGGGCGGCTGCCGCCCGCAGCATGGGCGAACCTGCGCGAGGTCTGGGGGCTTCTGGCACATTGGGCGGGGGCGCTCATCTTCATTCTTGCCGCGCTGCTGATCCCGCGGATTCTCGAAGCGGTGAGATTCACCGATCTCGCGCTCGTCGGCGTGGTCACGCTGGCGGCAATCGCGGCGCGGGCGGTGATCGTGTTCGGGCTGATGCCGCTCATGTCGATGCTGCGCCTTTCGCCGCCTGTCGAGCGCCCCTATCGCGTGGCGATCCTCTGGGGGGGCCTGCGCGGTGCCGTCACGCTGGCACTGGCGCTCGCCGTCACCGAGAGCCTCTTCGTGCCTGTGGAGGTGAAGCGCCTTGTCGGCATCCTCGCCACCGGCTTCGTGCTCTTCACGCTTCTGGTGCAGGGCAGCACGCTGCGCTGGGTCATCGGGCGGCTGGGGCTCGACCGGCTCTCGCCCCTCGACGCGGCACTTTCGAACCAGGTGATCGCCGTGGCGCTCCAGCAGGTGCGCGAGGACGTGGCGCGCACCGCCGAGAACTACGCGCTCACGCGCGAGACGGTGCGCTCCGAAGCCAAGCGTTTCGCGGAACGGCTCGACGAGGCGGTGAAGACGGCCGAGGAAAGCGCCGACATCCTCGACCGCGACCGTATCACCTTGGGGCTGATTGCGCTGGCCGGCGCCGAGCGAGACATGATCCTCGACCGCTTCCGCGAGCGGATGATCTCGGCTCGGGTCGCGGATGCGGTGCTTTCCGATGCCGACCGGCTACTGGAGGCGGCGCGCGGTGGCGGGCGCACGGGCTATCAGCGCGCGGCGCGCTCGAGCCTGGGGCTCGGGCGGTGGTTCCGGCTGGCGGTGCTGCTGCACAACCGGCTGCATCTGTCCTGGCCGCTGGCGCGGCTCACCGCGGATCGGTTCGAGCGGCTGCTCTCGCAGCGGCTGATCCTGCGCGATGTGCATGGCTTCATCGACGGGCGCATCCTGCGCATCCATGGCCGTCGCGTGGCGGAACTGCTGCACGAGCTGCTGGAGCGGCGCATCGTCGAGGTGGAGCGCGCGCTCGACGCGATGCGCCTGCAGTTTCCCGGTTATGCCGAGCAGCTGGAGCGGCGCTTCATCCGCCGCACGGCGCTACGGCTGGAAGAGCGCGAATATGCCGCGATGCGCGAGGACGGGCTGATCGGTGCGGAACTCTACACGTCGCTGATGGCCGACATCGCGCGGCGCCGCGCCGGGGCAGAGGGCCGCCCGCGCCTCGACCTCGCCTTGCAGAAGGCCGAACTGGTGCGCCGCTTCCCGCTCTTCGCCGATCTCGACGAGGCGACGCTGCGGCGGCTCAGCCGGGTGCTGGTGGCGCGTTACGCGGACCCGGGCGAGAGGATTATCGCACGCGACACGGTGCCGAGATCGGTCTATTTCATCGCCTCGGGCGCGGTGGAGCTGGAAGCGGCGGGGCAGACCCACCGGCTGGGCCGGGGCGAGATGTTCGGGCAGCTCTCGATCCTCGCGCGGCGGCCGCGCCGCGCTGCCGTCCATGCCATCGCGCCCTCGACGCTGCTGAAGCTCGACGAGGCGCGCTTCCTGCGGCTGCTGCGGCGCAGCCCGCGGCTGCGCACGGCGGTGCGCGAGAGCGCCGAGAAGCGCGGCCTCGACCCGGCGCTGTTTGCGGGCGACGAGGGCGTGGCTTCCGGGTGA
>PHEG01000187.1:0-1565 GCA_002842835.1 Alphaproteobacteria bacterium HGW-Alphaproteobacteria-2
GTCTCGATGAAGCCGTACTTGTTCACCCGCGCGAAGGTGGCGAGGCTGTTGATCAGGCCGATGTTCTGGCCTTCCGGGGTCTCGATCGGGCACATCCGCCCATAATGGGTCGGGTGCACGTCGCGCACCTCGAAGCCCGCCCGCTCGCGCGTCAGCCCGCCCGGGCCCAGCGCCGAAAGGCGGCGCTTGTGGGTCACTTCCGAGAGCGGGTTGGTCTGGTCCATGAACTGGCTGAGCTGTGAGGAGCCGAAGAACTCGCGCACCGCCGCCGCGGCGGGTTTGGCGTTGATCAGATCCTGCGGCATGATCGTGTCGATCTCCACCGACGACATGCGCTCGCGGATCGCGCGCTCCATGCGCAAGAGCCCGATTCGATACTGGTTTTCCATCAGCTCGCCTACCGAGCGCACCCGGCGGTTGCCCAGATGGTCGATGTCGTCGATCTCGCCCTTGCCATCGCGCAGATCGACCAGCCCGCGAACGCAGGCGATGATGTCCTCGCGGCGCAGCGTGCGCTGCGTGTCGGGAGCGTTGAGCGCAAGGCGCATGTTCATCTTCACCCGGCCGACAGCCGACAGGTCGTAACGCTCGGAGTCGAAGAAAAGCTGGTCGAACATCACGCTCGCCGCCTCTTCCGTGGGCGGCTCGCCGGGGCGCATCACGCGGTAGATGTCCATGAGCGCGGTCTCGCGGTTCATGTTCTTGTCCGCGGCCATTGTGTTGCGGATGTAAGGCCCGACGTTGACACCGTCGATGTCGAGCACCGGGATCTCGGTCACGCCGTTGTCGAGCAGTGCCTTGAGCGTGCCGCCCGTAACCTCGTCGTTGCGGTCGGTCTCCCAGGTCAGCTCGTCGCCAGCCTCGACCCAGATCTCGCCGGTCTCCTCGTTGATCATGTCCTTCGCGGCAAAACGCCCGAGTATCGCGTCGAACGGCACCAGGATCTGGGTGACCTTGCCCTCGTCGATGACATCCTTGACCGCCCGCGGCGTCACCTTCTTGCCCGCCTCGAAAAGCACCTCGCCGGTGGCAGCGTCCACGATATCGAAGTTGGGGCGCGTGCCGCGTATGCGCTCGGGGAAAAACGCCGTGACCCAGCCCTTGTTCTTTCTGTAGCTGTAGGTGACATGGTCATAGAAGGCATTCATGATGCCCTCCTGATCCATCCCCATCGAGTAGAAGAGCGTCGTAACCGGCAGTTTCCGGCGCCGGTCGATGCGCGCGAAAACGTTGTCCTTGGCGTCGAACTCGAAATCGAGCCAGGAGCCGCGGTAGGGAATGATCCGGCAGGCAAAGAGCAGCTTGCCCGAGGAATGAGTCTTGCCCTTGTCGTGATCGAAGAACACGCCCGGGCTGCGGTGCATCTGGCTCACGATCACCCGCTCGGTGCCGTTCACCACGAAGGTGCCGTTCGATGTCATGAGCGGCATGTCGCCCATGTAGACGTCCTGCTCCTTGATGTCCTTCACCGACTTGCCGCCGGTCTCCTCGTTGATGTCGAACACGATGAGCCTGAGCGTGACCTTGAGCGGCGCGCCATAGGTCATGTCGCGCTGCATGCACTC
>PHEG01000187.1:1578-8418 GCA_002842835.1 Alphaproteobacteria bacterium HGW-Alphaproteobacteria-2
TAGGAGGATTTCTGCACCTCTATGAGGTTCGGCATCTCCAGGACTTCGCGGATCTTGCCGTAGAATCTGCGGATGCGCTTGCTGCCTGTGTAGGTCTGAGCCATGCTCGTCGTCACCTTTCTTCGTGTGCGCCCGCGCAGCCGTCGGGGACCGGCCGCGCCACGCTCACCCCAGGGGGCGGAGTTCCATTCCTGCGGACCGTCCCACCGGCCCGCGCCCGAACTCCGGAACCGCGCCTGATACAGGTCCCGCTTTCGGGCCCTCTATGAGACGGGTTCGGCCGGACCCGCATTTGCGCGGATCCGGCCATGTTACCGTTACGGGCCAGCGGCCCACCGGATCACTTCAGCTCGACTTCGGCGCCCGCCGCCTCGAGCTTCGCCTTGATCTCGTCGGCCTCGGCCTTCGAGACCTGTTCCTTCACCGCCTTGCCACCGGCCTCGACGAGGTCCTTGGCTTCCTTCAGGCCAAGCCCGGTGATCGCGCGCACTTCCTTGATCACGTTGATCTTCTGCGCGCCAGCCGACTTCAGGATGACGTCGAACTCGGTCTGCTCCTCCGCGGCCGCGGCAGCTTCGCCGCCACCGACCGGGCCGGCCATCATCACGGCGCCGCCGGCGGCCGGCTCGATTCCGTAGTCGTCCTTCAGGATGCGCTTCAGTTCCTGGGCCTCGAGCAGCGTGAGGTTCACGATCTCTTCGGCGAGTTTCTTCAGATCAGCCATTTTTCCGTTCCATTCTCTCGGTTGTGTTCCAACATGTCCGGGCTCTCACCCACGCATGTCGCACGAATTGCCTTACGCCGCCTCGCGGCGCTCCTCGATGGTCGAGAGGATGCCCGCGATGTTGCTGGCAGGTGCCCCGATCGCACCGGCGATGCCCGCAGCCGGAGCCCCGATGCACGCCACGACGGAAGCGATGAGCTCCTCGCGCGACGGCAGTTCGGAGACGGCCTTGACACCGGACCGGTCCAGTACCGCGCTCCCCATCGCCCCGCCAAGGATCTCGAACTTCTGGTTCGTCTTGGCGAAGCCCTCGGCCACCTTGGCTGCCGCCACGGGGTCCTCGGAGAAGGTGAGCACGGTCATACCCGTCAGAAGGTCGGCGATGCCTGCGCAGGGCTTTCCTTCCAGGGCGATCTTGGCGAGCCTGTTCTTGGCGACACGGACGGACCCGCCGACGGCACGCATCCGCCCGCGCAGGTCCTGCATCTCGGCAACCGTGAGACCTGCGTAGTGCGCAACCACGACCACGCCAGAGCTTTCGAAGATCTGGCCGAGTTCCTCGACCACTTTCTCTTTCTGGGCTCTATCCACAGTTCCACTCCAGTCATGGAGGGCGAAGCCCTCCGGCTCAGTTTGACCCCCGCATTCGCGGGGGCCGTTCGGGTCCGCTAACGGTTCCCGAGGCCAGGATCGCCCGAGGAAACCCTCTGGCCGATCTGCTCGCGTCCCGTCTCGGGCAGGAGATTAAGCCCCTTGCAGGGCACCCGCCGTCTCGGACGGGCAGGGCGTTGCCGCCCCGCCATCCACCCCCGGCCATGGCCGGTGGCGAATTCTCTCAGGCGTTGCCCGTGGCCGAGGCCACGTCCACGCTGATCCCGGGCCCCATGGTCGAGGTCAGGGAAACCTTCTTCAGGTAGGTGCCCTTGGCACCCGCAGGCTTGGCCTTCTGCACAGCATCGACGAAGGCGCGCACGTTCTCGGCCAGCTTGCCCTCCTCGAACGAGAGCTTGCCGACGCCGCCATGCACCACGCCCGCCTTCTCCACGCGGAACTGCACCTGCCCGCCCTTGGCGGCGCGCACCGCCTCGGCCACGTCCATCGTCACCGTGCCGATCTTGGGGTTCGGCATCAGGTTGCGCGGTCCGAGGATCTTGCCCAGCCGTCCCACGACCGGCATCAGATCCGGCGTTGCGATGCAGCGGTCGAACTCGATCGTGCCGCCCTGAATGGTCTCCATCAGGTCTTCCGCACCCACGATGTCGGCACCCGCCTCGCGCGCCTCGTCGGCCTTCGCGCCACGCGCGAAAACCGCCACGCGCACCGTCTTGCCGGTGCCGTTCGGCAGGTTGACCGTGCCGCGCACCATCTGGTCGGCATGGCGCGGGTCCACGCCGAGGTTCATTGCGACCTCGACAGTCTGGTCGAACTTGGTGTTCGTCAGCCCCTTGAGCAGGTCGATCGCATCTTCCACGCTCATGTTCGACTTGCCCGCCACCGCTGCACGGGCCTCGCGCATCCGTTTTCCGATCTTCGCCATGGCCTTACCCCTTGACCTCGATGCCCATCGAGCGGGCGGAGCCGAGAATGATCTGCATCGCCGCCTCGACGGAACCGGCGTTCAGATCCTTCATCTTCGCCTCGGCGATCTCGCGCACCTGCTTCACGGTCACCGTGCCTGCGACGGCACGACCAGGGGTCTTCGAGCCCGACTGAAGCTTGGCCGCCTTCTTGAGGAAATGTGACGCAGGCGGCGTCTTGATCTCGATGGTGAAGGACTTGTCCTGATAATAGGAGATCACCGTCGGGCAGGGCGCGCCCGGTTCCATGTCCTGCGTGCGGGCGTTGAAGTCCTTGCAGAACTGCATGATGTTGATGCCGCGCTGGCCCAGCGCCGGGCCCACGGGCGGGCTCGGGTTCGCCTTGCCCGCGGGCACTTGCAGCTTCAGCGAGCCGATCAGTTTCTTGGCCATCAGGCCTCTCCTTTCTCAAACCCCGCGCACGGCGCGCCATGCGCGGTTCGGGTTGCGTGGTGCGGTCTGCCCGGCGCGCCGGGCTCGCCTCCCACGAACACGCTCAGCCCTGCTTCGAGACCTGCGTGTATTCCAGCTCGACCGGCGTTGCCCGGCCGAAGATCGACACGCTCACCTTCAGGCGCGCGTTGCCCTCGTCCACATCCTCCACGGTGCCGTCGAAGCCCTCGAAGGGCCCATCGTTCACCCTCACCCGCTCGCCGATGTCGTAGCTGATCAGAACGCGCGGCGTCTCGGCCCCCTCCTCGACGCGGTTGAGGATCGCGTTCACCTCCGCGTCGCGCATCGGCAGCGGGCGGCCCTGCGGGCCGAGGAAGCCGGTGACGCGGTTGATCGAGTTGATCAGGTGATAGGCGCGGTCGGACATTTCCATCTTGACCAGCACATAGCCGGGCATGAAGCGCCGCTCGGAAGAGACCTTCTTGCCGCGGCGCACCTCGATCACCTCTTCGGTGGGAACGAGAACCTCCTCGATCTGCTCCTCGAGCCCTTCCTGCGCGGCGAGGGTTCTGATCTGCTCGGCGATCTTCTTCTCGAAATTCGAGAGAACGCTCACCGAATACCACCGTTTCGCCATCGCCGTCCGCCACCTTGCCCTGGGCGGTTCACCGCCCGTAATTCTCTGCCCGCCCGCGCCCCGCTCCAGCCTTCAGGAACGAAAACAAGCGTGCACGACGAATCGTTGCACGCCTCTGTCAAGGGTGGCGGGCTCAATACCGCCGCTGCGCGCGAAGCGCAACCCCCTCGCGCCTCGAAGGCCAGACTATCTTGGCGACCTCGGCACGGGTCTGCTGGAGGAACTGGAAGGGGTTGGTCTTCGCCATTGTCTGGGCCCTGTCTGCGGGGAATGCAGCGCACATACGGGGAGTGGCCGGGCGATTCAAGCCTCTGCATGTCCCGCGAAGCCGCCCATGACATGCTCTGCCGCGATCTCGGCCCAGAAGCGGCCTGCCGCATCCCGCCCCTCGAGCAAGGCGCGAAGCTGCGCGTTGTGCCCCGGCATCCCGGTCACGACGAGCCGCAGCGGTGCCTCCGCCGCTTCAGCCATCCGTGCCGCAAGCGCTGCATTCTCTGGCCCCACAACGCGGTCGGCAGGCCCGTGCAGCATCAGCGCGGGCGGCCCGGTAGGGGCCAGCCGCCAGGGTTCCGCCATCGCCGCCGCCACCGCGACCACCGCATCGGGTTGCGCCACGCGCCCGGCGCGGAAATCGGGCGGCCAGGCGAGCGAGAGCGCTGCGATTCCCCCCGCCGAGACGCCCAGTATGCCGAGACCGGGCGCCAGTCCGCGGCTTGGCGCCTCCCCCCGCAGGAAGGCCACCGCCTCGGAGAGATCGTCGAGCGCGCCCAGCATCGCCGCCCCGCGAAGCCGACGTGCCAGCGTCAGCCCCTCGGCGCTGCCACGTGCGACGCTCTCACGGATTGCCCGACGCTCGGCGCGCGGAAAATCGGCCAGCCTGACGCCCAGCCGATAGGAAACCGCCGCCACCGCGAACCCCAGCGCCCCGAAGCGCGCGGCCAGCGCTGCCGCGGCGGGCTCCTTGCGGCTGCCTTTCAGGAAACCGCCGCCATGGGCATAGACGAGCGTTCCCGCACAGGACCCCGGCGGGCGCCAGAGGTCGAGCGCAAGCCCGCGCGTTCCGAAGGGGATGTCGGGCTCGAGAAGCATGGCCACGCTCCCGGGCCACGGGACATCCCGGCGCGGATGATCCGCGCCGGGGCCGGTTTCAAAGTTTCTCGGTCAGCTCCGGCACGGCTTGGAACAGGTCGGCCACCAGGCCGTAGTCGGCAACCTGGAAGATCGGCGCCTCCTCGTCCTTGTTGATCGCCACGATCACCTTGCTGTCCTTCATGCCCGCGAGGTGCTGGATTGCCCCCGAGATGCCGCAGGCGATATAGAGATCGGGCGCCACCACCTTGCCGGTCTGGCCAACCTGCCAGTCGTTCGGCGCAAAGCCCGAGTCGACCGCCGCGCGGCTTGCGCCCACCGCGGCGCCCAGCTTGTCGGCCAGCTTCTCGATGATGGCGAAGTTCTCCTCCGAGCCGACGCCACGCCCGCCCGAGACCACCACCTTGGCCGAGGTCAGCTCGGGCCGGTCGCTCTCGGCCACCTTGTCCTCGACCCACTCGGAAAGCCCCGGATCGGCCGCCGCGCCGATCTTCTCGACGGGCGCCGAACCGCCCTGCCCTGCCGCCTCGAAGGTCGAGGTGCGGATGCTGACGACCTTCGTCGCGTCCTTCGATTTCACCGTCTGCACCGCGTTCCCGGCATAGATCGGCCGCTCGAAGGTGTCGGCATCTACGATGCCCGAGACATCGGTGATCACCATCACGTCGAGCAGCGCCGCGACGCGCGGCAGGATGTTCTTGGCATCCGTCGTGGCGGGCGCCACGATGTGGCTGTAGCCGCCCGCCAGGCTCACGACCAGCGCCGCCACCGGCTCGGCCAGCCGGTGACCATAGAGCGCGTGCTCGGCGCAGAGCACCTTCGCCACGCCCGCGATCTTCGCCGCCGCCTCGGCGGCCTCGGCCGCCTTGGCCCCGGCGCAGAGCACGGTCACATCGCCCAGCGCTTTCGCCGCCGTCACCGCCTTCGCCGTCGCATCGACCGACAGATGCCCGTCGGTCACTTCCCCAAGCAGAAGAACCGCCATCAGATCACCCCCGCTTCGTCTTTCAGTTTCGCCAGCAGCTCGTCTACCGAGCCCACGATCACGCCCGCCTTGGCCTTCATGATGTTGGGCAGGCTCGCATAGCGCGGTTCGTTGAGCCGCAGGTCGGCCGAGATCACCGCGGGCAGCTTCACCTTCACGGTCTGCAAGCCGCCATCCACCTCGCGCGTGACCACTGCATGGTCGCCCGCGACGTCGATCTTGTTGGCGTACATCGCCTGGCTCCAGCCCAGCAGCGCCGCCAACATCTGACCGGTGGCGTTCATGTCGTTGTCGATCGCCTGCTTGCCACAGAGCACCAGCCCCGGCTCTTCCTCCTTCACGATCGCCGCGAGGATCTTCGCCACCGCCAGCGGCTCGATGTCCTGATGCACGTCATCGGCGGCGACCACCAGAATGGCGCGATCCGCTCCCATGGCGAGCGCGGTGCGCAGCGTCTCCTGTGCCTGGCGCACGCCGATGGATACCGCGACGACCTCCTCCACCTTGCCCGCCTCGCGCAGGCGCAGCGCCTCTTCCACCGCGATCTCGTCGAAAGGGTTCATCGACATCTTGACGTTGGCGAGATCGACGCCGGTGCCGTCACCCTTGACGCGCACCTTGACGTTGTAGTCGATCACCCGCTTGACAGGCACCAGTACCTTCATCTGCGTGGCTCTCCCTTACTGAAACCCGGCCGGTGTCCCGGCATCCACCTTGCCCTTTACTGAAATCGCCCCCCGGAAAACAGGGCAAAATCGACGCGCGGTCAGCCGGGCGCTGCGCGACGCCGCGTCAGCGGTTCGCCCCGGGCACCCAGAGCACATCCGCCCGGCCCCCGTCGTTGGCGATGCGCGCAGCGACGAAGAACCAGTCCGACAGACGGTTGAGATAGCGGATCGCCGCTTCGTTCACGCCCTCGACCGCGGCAAGCTCCACCGTGCAGCGCTCCGCCCGGCGCGAGACGGTGCGCGCCAGATGCAGATGCGCGGCCAGCGCCGTGCCGCCCGGCAGCACGAAGCTGCGCAGGGGTTCGAGCCGCGCGTTCATCGTGTCGATCTCGACTTCGAGGCGCGCCACCTGCGCAGCCGCCATGCGCAGCGGCGGATACGCGGCCTCGGCGTCCTTATCCATCTCCGGGCGGCAGAGATCGGCGCCGAGATCGAAGAGATCGTTCTGGATACGCGCCAGCGCAGCATCCGTCTCGCCCTGCGCATGCAGCCGCGCAAGCCCGACCACCGAATTGGTCTCGTCCACCGTGCCGTAGGCCGTCACCCGGAGCGAATGCTTGGCCACCCGCGCGCCATTGCCGAGCGCGGTCTCGCCCGCGTCGCCGGTGCGTGTGTAGATGCGGTTGAGCACGACCATGTCAGCCTCCCTGGCCGCGCAGGAACACGAAGAGCAGGATCAGCGCCACCGCCACCGCCTGCGCCACGAT
>PHEG01000188.1:0-1646 GCA_002842835.1 Alphaproteobacteria bacterium HGW-Alphaproteobacteria-2
GTATCAACGCCGCCGTCGGGCCGTGGCGCAGCCAGGTTAGCGCGTCCGTCTGGGGGGCGGAAGGTCGCGAGTTCGAATCTCGCCGGCCCGACCATCACGGCGGACGGCCAGGGGTGAGGGCGTGACCGAAGCGATCGGCGTGCTGCCCTGCCAGGCGATCCGCGGCCTGATCGCCGTAGGTGCAATTGCTGCGGAGCCTGCGCCGCAGGAAGACCAGATTCAGCCCGCCAGCCTCGATCTGCGCCTTGGCCACCATGCCTGGCGGGTGCGCGCATCATTTCTTGCCGGCACCGGGCGAAGCGTTTCCGAAAGGCTGGCTGAGTTCGAGATGCACCGCATCGACCTCGGCCCCGGCGCGGTGCTGGAAAAGGGCTGCGTCTATGTGGTGGAACTGGCCGAGCGGCTGGCGCTGCCCAAGGGGCTGCAGGCAGTGGCGAACGCGAAAAGCTCCACCGGGCGGCTCGACCTGCTCACCCGGCTCGTCACCGACCATGGCACCGAGTTCGACCGCGTAGCCCCGGGCTATACCGGGCCGCTCTACGCCGAGATCTGCCCGCGCTCCTTCTCGGTTCTGGTGCGCCCGGGGATGCGGCTGAACCAGCTTCGCCTGCGCCGCGGCGACGCGGTGCTGGGCGATGCCGCGCTCGCCGCACTCCATGTCGAGGCACGTCTCGTGCCCGGTGAGCCGCATATCGACAACGGGCTCGCCTTCTCGGTGGATCTCGTGCCGGGACCGGACGATCTGGTAGGCTGGCAGGCCCGGCCCCACTCGGGTGTGATCGACCTGGACCGGGTAGGCGCCTACGATCCGCTGGAGTTCTGGACGCCGATCCGCACGCAGGCGCGGCGCATCATCCTCGACCCGGGCGCGTTCTACATCCTGGTCAGCCGCGAGTCGGTGCATATCCCGCCCGACTACGCCGCCGAGATGGCACCCTATCTCGCCATGGTGGGCGAGTTCCGGGTGCACTACGCAGGCTTCTTCGACCCGGGCTTCGGCCATGGTCCGGCGGGCGGCGCGGGCGCGCGCGGCGTGCTGGAAGTACGCTGCCACGAGGCGCCTTTCGCGCTCGAGCACGGGCAGGTGGTAGGGCGGCTGGTCTACGAGCGCATGGCCGAACGACCGGAGCGGCTCTATGGCACCGGGATAGCCTCGAATTACCAGGGCCAGGGGCTGAAGCTCGCCAAGCATTTCCGCACGATCTGAGTGGGCAGCAGCCTCAGAACCGGCCCATGCGGCGGATCATCCGCATACCCTCGCGCATGCGCTTCTGCGTCTGCCGGGTCTGCCCCTTCTGCGCTGGCGTGGCCTCGCCGCCACCATTGCGCCGGGCGAGATGCTCGGTGCCCTTGTCTATTCCGGTACGGATGAGCTGGCGCACCACCATCCGCACGATCATGTTGACCATCTGCTTCATTCCGGCCTCTCCCTTGCGGTTTCGGCCCCCTTGGGAAACATATCCTCCTCGGGCGTCGTTTGCACCCCCGCCTCCTGCGCGTCCTCTTCTGCTGCCGCAGCGCCAAGACCCCGCGCGTCAAGCAACCCGGCCGCGCGCAACTCCGCCAGCCCCGGCAGATCGCGTGTCGAGGCGAGGCCGAAATGGTCGAGGAAGGCCTCGGTGACGACGAAGGTAACCGGCCGCCCG
>PHEG01000188.1:1705-4863 GCA_002842835.1 Alphaproteobacteria bacterium HGW-Alphaproteobacteria-2
GAGCTTGCGCTCCTCCACCACCTCGCGGGCCATGAGAAAGCCGAGATCCGGCGCGGTGCGCATTGCCCAGGCTTCGCCCACCCGCTGCACGCGCACCCCGCGCCCCTCGTAGCGTCGCGCAAGTGCTGCCACCGCTGCCCCAGGATCGCAGCCATGCGGCATGCGCGCGGCCATTTCCTGAAGGCTCACCGGTGTGGCCGACGCAAACAGGATCGCCTCGACCATGCGTTCCTGCTCGGCCAGCGGCGGTGCCTCGAAAAGGCTATCCCCGTTGTCTGCGCTCATGCCCGGGGCTCCCGCCCACGCAGCCGGATCGGCGCGAAGGTCTCGTCCTGGCGCAGTTCCAATTCGCCTCGGCGCGCCAGTTCCAACGCCGCCGCGAAGCTCGCGGCAGTGGCCGAGCGGCGCCGCGCCGGGCTGTCGCGCCACCCCGCAGGCAGATAGGCGGAAAGTTCCGCCCAGCCACCGCCATAGCCGATCACATCGCGCAGATGTGCAAGGGCCTCTTCCATCGTGTAGACCGCCTCGCGCTCGAAGACGAAGGGGCGGAACTCGTCGCGCGTGCGGATGCGCGCATAGCCGCGCATCAGGTCGATGAGCGTCGCGGAGTAGCGCACCCGCCGCCGCCGCGTCACCTCTTCGGGTATGCCGCGCGCGAACACGTCGTGCCCCAGCCGGTCGCGCGCCATCAGCCGCGCGGCGGCAGCGCGCATCGCCTCTAGCCGTTCGAGCTGGAAGGCCAGATGCGCGGCCAGCTCTGCCCCGCTCGGGCCCTCCTCCTCCGGGTCGGGCGGCAGCAGCAGGCGCGACTTCAGGAATGCCAGCCAGGCCGCCATCACCAGATAGTCTGCGGCAAGCTCGATGCGCAGTTGCCGTGCGCGTTCCACGAAACCCAGATACTGCTCGGCCAGTTGCAGTACGGAGACCTGCATCAGGTCCACCTTGTGGCGCCGCGCCAGCGTCAGCAGAAGATCGAGCGGCCCCTCGAAGCCGTCAACATCGACGATCAGCGCTTCCGCCTCAAGCCGCGCGGACAGGGGATCGGCCTCCCAGTCGTCCACCTCCGGCTCAGCCATGGCCCGCCTCCAGCGCAGCACATTCGGCGGCAAGCGCGGGCAGATCGGCGGGCTCGGGCGCACGGCGCGCCGCCAGCGCCCGCGCGGCGCGTTCTGCAGCGGCGGGCGAGAGCCGCCCGGCGGCCTCGGCCACCTCCTCCATCTCGGCCATCTGTCCGTTGCAATGCAGCACCAGATCGCAGCCTGCGGCGATCGCCGCCACCGAGCGGGCCGCCAGCAGGCCGGAAAGCGCCTGCATCGAGATGTCGTCGGTCATCAGCAGCCCGTCGAAGCCCATGTCCTTGCGGATCGCCCCTATCGCCGCTGTAGAGAGCGTGGCCGGGCGCGCCGCATCCAGAGCGTCATAGACGATATGCGCCGTCATGCCGAGGGGCAGATCCGCGAGCCCGCGGAAGGCGGCGAAGTCGCTCGCCTCCAGTTCCGCACGCGGGGCAGTGACACGCGGCAGGTCGAGGTGACTGTCGGCGGTGGCACGGCCATGACCGGGGATGTGCTTGAGCACCGGCAGCACGCCGCCCGCAAGACAGGCTTCGGCCACGGCACGGGCGCGCGGCAACACCTCGGCGGGCGTGGTGCCATAGCAGCGGTCGCGCAAGATGGCGTGGGTTTCGGGCCGGGCGAGATCGGCCAGCGGCGCGCAGTTGCCGTCGATGCCGAGAGCGCTAAGCTCGGCGGCGACCAAACGATAGCGCAACCAGAGATAGCGCTCCGCCGCCGCGTCGGGCAGGCCCGAGAGCGTGTCAAGCGGCGTCGGCCAGCCGCGCCACTCCGGCGGGCGCAGCCGCGCCACGCGGCCGCCCTCCTGATCGATGAAGACAGGCGCCTCGCGCCCCAATGCCGCGCGAAGATCGCCGGTGAGACGGCGCAACTGCCCCGGGTTCTCGACGTTGCGCGCAAAGAGGATCAGCCCCCAGGGATCGAGCCGGGCCAGCGCGCGCGCCTCGGCACGATCAAGAACCGGGCCGGCGCAGCCCAGGATGGTCGCGCCAGGGGCAGGCATCACTTGTGCGGGGCCGCGACGCACTCGGCTCCGACGGCGCGCATCGCGACGCAGAAGCGGCGTGCCTCACCCATGTCGGCGAAGCCTGCGGCGCGCAGCCGGAAGAACGCGCGCCCGCCACTCTCGGCCGGCTGCACGAGGTAGTGCCGCCCGTCGAGCAGCGCGCCATGGGTCGCGGCGAGTTGCCGCCAGCCCTGGCGCGCCGCTTCGGGCGCACTGAACGTGCCAAGCTGCGCAAGGCTCGCCCCCTCTGCGATCATGCCCGGATCGATTTCGTCCGAAGGCACGAGCGGCACATCAGCCCCACCCGCAGCGGCGCGGGTGACGACGGCTGCCCGGTCGGGCCTCGGCATCGGACGGAGCGAGCGCTGCACGCCACTCGCACCCGGTGCACCCTTCGTGGAGAGCGCAGAGTCGCTCCCCTCGTCCAGCGAGGCGATCAGCGCGGCAATGTCGGGCTTGGCCTCGGGCGCGCCGTCGAAGCGCAGCGCGGCAGGCATCACGATCCCGCCCGAAGCACCATGGGCGGACGGCGCGGCGGGTGCAGAGACCCATTTCGCGCCGCCTTCTGCCGGGCCGGAGCGCTGCGGGGTAGGCGCAACGGGCAGCGGCTCGACTTCCGGGGGCGTTGCGGTTGCATTTGCAGGGCGGCGTGCAGGTGGCGCGGACAGCGGCGCATCTGCCTCTGCCAGGCGCACCGGCTCGGGAGCCAGGATCACCTGCGCGGGCGGCGGCTCGACGCTGCCCTCGGCGGGCACGGCGGCAACCGAAAGCCCCTGGTGCGCCGCTGCCAGCCCGCCCGGATCCTCCGGCACGACCCGCATCGGGCCCTCCATGGCGCGAAGCACCGGCACGCGGCCCACCTCGCGCTGCGTCAGCTCGTAGCCCCAGGCAACCAGCCCCACCAGCAACGCCAGCGACAGAAATGCCCCGAACCAGGTGACAAGCTGTTGTGCCGACTCGGCCACAGACCCCTTTTCCGACACGGACCGGGGGCCGTCGTAGAGATCGTATTCCACGTCCGCCATTGCTCTGCCTCATGTCCGCGCGCTCTTGTCGGCGCGCGTTCTGCCCTCTTCGGC
>PHEG01000188.1:4881-8373 GCA_002842835.1 Alphaproteobacteria bacterium HGW-Alphaproteobacteria-2
TCGTAGAGGTAGAAGGCCACCCGGTGCGGCTCGTGGCTGCGCGCCGCAATCTCGACGAGACGCGGCCATTCGGCCAGCTTCTTCATCAATGCCACCTCGCCCGGATCGGCGAGCGTGTCGAGCACAGCACCCGCCAGCGCGGCATCGGAGGCATCAACCCCCATCTCGGCGGCCTTGCGCAGCACCGAGGAGACACGGGCATGGGCGTATTGCACATAATAGACCGGGTTGTCCTTCGACTGCTCCAGCACCTTCTCGAAATCGAAGTCGAGCGGCGCGTCGTTCTTGCGCGTGAGCATCACGAAGCGGGCGACGCCCGAGCCCACCTGTTCGACCACATCGCGCAGGGTGACGAAATTGCCCGCGCGCTTCGACATCTTGAAGGGCTCGCCGCCCTTGTAGAGCTTCACGAGCTGGCAGAGCTTCACGTCGAGCGGCACGCGCCCGCCCGAGAGTGCCGAAACCGCGGCCTTCAGCCGCTTCACATAGCCGCCATGGTCGGCGCCCAGGATGTCGATAAGCTCGTCGAAGCCACGTTCGATCTTGTCGTGGTGATAGGCGATGTCGGGAGCGAAATAGGTCCAGGCACCGTCCGACTTTACCAGCGGGCGGTCCACGTCATCGCCGTGCGCGGTGGAGCGGAAGAGCGTCTGCTCGCGCGGCTCCCAGTCTTCCGGCAGCTTGCCCTTGGGCGGCTCCAGCATGCCACGGTAGATGAGCCCTTGGGTGCGCAGCGCCTCGATCGCCACCTCGATGCGTCCCGAGCCGTAGAGCGACTTCTCCGAGAAGAAGACATCCATCTCCACGCCCAGCGCCGCCAGATCCTCGCGGATCAGCGCCATCATGCGGTCGGTGGCGAAGTCGCGGATCTCGGCCAGCCAGACATCCTCGGGCTGATCGACCCAGATCTCGCCCACCTCCTCGGCCAGCGCCTGGCCCACGGCGATCAGGTAGTCACCCGGATAGGTGCCGTCGGCGAAGGCCACCTCGCGGCCCAGCGCCTCGAGATACCGCAGATAGACCGAGCGGGCGAGGACCTCGACCTGCGCACCGCCGTCGTTGATGTAGTACTCGCGCGTCACCTCGTGGCCAGTGAAGGCCAGAAGCCGCGCCAACGCATCGCCGAAGACCGCGCCGCGGGTGTGGCCCACATGCAGCGGCCCGGTGGGATTTGCCGAGACGAACTCGATGTTTACCCGCCGCCCCTGCCCGAGGTCGGACCGCCCGAAGGCGGCGCCCTCAGTGA
Source organism: Alphaproteobacteria bacterium HGW-Alphaproteobacteria-2 (assembly GCA_002842835.1). Classification (GTDB taxonomy): domain Bacteria; phylum Pseudomonadota; class Alphaproteobacteria; order Rhodobacterales; family Rhodobacteraceae; genus PHEG01. The sequence goes on from PHEG01000188.1 coordinate 6,128, forward strand.
GTGCCGCGCGCAGCACGCCCTGCCAGACCCAGGGCGCGAGGCGCAGGTTGATGAAGCCTGGGCCTGCGACATCGGCGGCGGTTACGCGCGCATCCGCGGCGAGCCGGGCAGCCAGCGCCTCGGCGATCTCGCGCGGCGGGCGGCCCGCGGGCTTCGCCAGAACCATCGCTGCATTGGTAGCCATGTCGCCATGCGCCGGGTCGCGCGGCGGCTCGACTGAAACATTCGCGGTGTCGAGCCCCTCACGCAGATCTCCCGCCGCCGTCATGGCGCCGATCTCGCGCAGCACCAGCTCGCGCATCCCGTCGAAGAGGTTCATGTCCGCCATCCTTTGCCTGCGGGGGGTTTAGCACGGGCGGGCCGGGCGTCAACGGCTCACCGCCGCGGGGGCGGCGGTGAGCGGGCCGGGCGGCGCTCACGCGGCGCTCAAGCGCGAATCACAAGCCTGCGGCCCGGGATTGGTCGCCGCCGGAATGATGCCGATCTTCTGGGCATAGCGCAGAAGCGGCACCCGTCAGGCCTGCGCCCATCCCCCGGGCCATGCAGCCCGCAACCCTTGAAGGATACGACCATGACCCTCAAGAGCATTGCCGCCGTCCTCGCCGCCTCCCTAGCCCTCTCCACCGCCGCCGCCGCGCCGTTGCGCGCCGACGACGCAGGCAGCGTGCGCGACCAAGCGCCCGGCTGGGCTGCCCAGGATCGCGCCGAGCGCAGCGAACCCGTGACCCGTGGGCCCGGCCTCTTTGGCTTCAGCTCACTGATCAGCGGTGTCGAGGGCCCCGACCCCGCCGAAACCGCGCGCCGACTGCGCGGCGAGTTCCCCGACGGCATGTAAGCCGCCATCCCGGCGGGGCGATGCGCGCCCCGCATCACCGCCATCCGGAAAGGATCGCATCATGAAAATCGCCCTCGCAACCCTCGCCCTTGCCCTTGCCGCCACTGGCGCCAGCGCCGAGTCGGTCATGCCCAACGACCCCACGGTACGCTGGGCCAACGAAAGCGGCGCGCGCTGGACAGCCTCGACGCGCGGCATCTTCGGGCTGATGATACTCGACGACGCGCTCGACCGCGAGCGCAAGACGATCGCCGAGGCTGCACAGGACTGGCACGAGCGCCAGGAGCGCGGCGAACTCGCGCCGCGCTGACGCGCCGCCGACACCGGGCAGCAATGCTCCGCCACAAGGCCCCCGCAAGACGCAGGGGGCCTTGTCATGTCCCGCTCCGGGCGGACATGATGCAGATCAATGCGGCCCCGGCCTGCGTCTGCGAGGCTTGCCGTGAACTGCCCCCGGAGCCAGCGATGCCCTGCCGAGCCACCATCCTGCACCTCGCCGCCCTGGCCCTTCTTTCCGCCTGCGGCCCCGAGCCGGAGGCGGCGGCGGATGGGGCCGTGCTCTATGCCCGGCATTGCGCCGCCTGCCATGGGGCCTCGGCCACCGGCGGCGCGGCCGCGGGCGCACCCGATCTCACGCGGATCGCGGCGCGCAATGGCGGCGTCTTCCCCGAAACCCGGGTGATGTCGGTGATCGACGGCTACACCCGGAGCGACCAGCACGGCGCGCGGATGCCGGAATTCGGCGCCCTGTTGGCAGACGACATCATGCTCTGGCAACCGCCCGAAGGTGGCGCGGCGGTGCCCACGCCGCGCGCGCTCGTCGCCCTCGCCGCTTATCTCGAAACCCTGCAACGCTGATCCGCCGGAGGCCCGCCATGCGCCCGCTCGCCACCCTTGCCGCTCTTGCCGTCCTCGCCGTGCCGCTGCCCGCCAACGCACAGGACGCGGAAGCCGGGCGCGACCTCTTTCGCCAGAACTGCGTCGCCTGCCATGGCCCACAGGCGGGCGGCAATGGGCCGATGGCCGAAATCCTTGCCGTGCCCACACCCAACCTGCGGCTGCTTGCGCAGGGCAATGGCGGGCGTTTCCCGCTTTACCGGGTCGCGGCGCGCATCGATGGGCGCGACCCGCTGCTCGCACATGGAGGGCCGATGCCGCTCTTCGGTTCGGCTTTCGAGGGCGAGGACGTGGCGCTGAAGACCGAGGCGGGCCAGCCTATACTGACCTCGCGGCCCATCGCCGACCTGCTGGCCTTCCTCGAGCTGATCCAGGAATAGCCGCTTGCACCTCTCCGCGCCCCGTGGCCCTCTGATGCCGCACACGCAAGGGAGGACCGCATGGCCAAGGGCTACTGGATCGCCAACAATCTCGTCCACGACGCGGAGAGCTACGCGCGCTACCGCGCCGCCAA
>PHEG01000189.1 GCA_002842835.1 Alphaproteobacteria bacterium HGW-Alphaproteobacteria-2
TCGGCGCGCCCCTGCGCGCGCATCAGCATCGGCGCGTGATGCACCCAGCGAATGAGCCGCCGCCCCGTTGCCTCCGGCGTCCAGCCCGGCCCCTTGCCGCGACCGTAGCGCGCGATCCATCCCTGCACCCAGCCCTGCGCCAGCGCACGGGCGGGCGCCGTGCCGAGCGAGGCCAGATCATCGAGCCAGACGCAGCCCTGCACGGCATCCTCGAAGGCGCGGTCCGGGGCGGGCACATCCCACGGCATCCGGCCCGGGGCTTCCACCAGGTGACCGGCGAAGAGCAGGTTGCCCGCCAGCAACTGGCGCCCGCGCGCGACATCGCCGAGGCTCTTCGGTTCGGGCTGGACGACCAGCGCCGTCACCGGCTGCGCGAGCCCCGCGAGCCGCGCATGAAATCGGTTGAGCAGCCGCGGCATCCAGTGCCCGGCAGGAAGCTGCCCCTCAGCCATGATCCCGTTCCGCCCCCCGCCCCGGCACTCGCGCGCCAAGATAGCCACGCGGCATGGGCCTGTCACGCCGGGCGGGCGCGGGGCTCATGCCCGCCGCTCCAGCGCGGCGATGAAGAAGCCGTCCATGCCGCCCGCCTCGGGCCAGAAATCGGGCCGCAGGCGCAGCGCTCCATGGGCTGCGGCGGCCTCTGGCGGCAAGCCGAGGTCAACCGGATCGAGTGTCACGGGCGCGAGCCCGGGGTGACGTGCGAGCGCCGCCGCAAGCTGCGCCTCGCCCTCGGCGGGCAGCAGCGAGCAGGTGCAGAACACCATCCGTCCGCCCGGTGCCAGCCAGCTTGCAGCTCGGTCGAGAAGCGCCGACTGCAACGCGACCAGCGCGGCCAGGTCACGCCCCGCGCCGATATGCGGCAGTTCCGGATGGCGGCGGATGGTCCCGGTCGCCGAACAGGGCGCGTCGAGCAGGATCGCGGGGAAGCTGCGCCCCGGCTCCCAGGCCAGTGCATCGGCGGCCACCACCTCGGCCGCCAGACCGCAACGTGCGAGGTTCTCGGCCAGCCGCCCGAGGCGCGGCGCAGAAATGTCCACCGCCGTCACCTGCCCGCCCGCCGCGGCCAGTTGCAGCGTCTTGCCCCCCGGCGCGGCGCAGAGATCGAGCACCGCATGCCCTGCCACCTGACCGAGACAGCGCGCCGGGATCGCCGCGGCGGCATCCTGCACCCACCATGACCCCTCGGCGTAACCCGGCAGCGTGCTCACCTGTCCCGCACCCGCCAGCCGCAGGCTGCCGGTGGGCAGCAGCGCCGCACCCAACGCAGAGGCCAGGGCCGGGGCCTCCTCGGCAAGTCGCGGCGTGAGGTCAAGTGGTGCGCCCCGGGCATGGGCGGCCTCGATCGCGGCGACCGTGCCTTCGCCCCATGCGGCGGTTCGCGCGCATCAGCCGCACCGCGGCATCGACCGCGGCATGGGCGGGCACGCCATGGGCGCAAAGCTCCACCGCAGCCAACCGCAGCACGTTGCGTGCCGCCAGTGGTGGGGGTTTGACCAGATGCGGCGCGAGCATGGCATCCGCGCGCCCCATGTGGCGCAGCACGTCCCCCGCGAGGCGCCGCGCCCGGGCGCGCTCGGCGGGCGGCAGGCGCTCCGGTGGCTCGCCCAGCATCGCACCCTCGGCCAGCACGGCATCGAGAAGCGCCAGCGCGGCACGGCGGGCGGCAAGGCCAGGTGGGTCGGAACGGGGCGCAGGCTTGCTTCGCATGGCCCGGGGCGTATATCAGCGGCGGGGCCCAGACAAGGAAGCGCTGCGATGTCCGACGAGATGCCGGAGCCCGATCTGCCCGCCGCCGCGCGGCGCGCGCTGGCCGAGGCAGAGGCGCGGCGGCGCGCGGCACGCGCCACGCCGCTCCCGCCCGAAGTCGGCGGGCGCGACGGGCCGGAGCCCACCCGCTACGGCGACTGGGAGAAGAAGGGCATCGCTTCGGATTTCTGAGGACGCGCCGCGCCTCAGCGCAGCGCCAGCCGCGCCTGCTGACCAGCGCCGCGCTCGGCGATGAAGCGCAGCGCCTCGCCCTCCTGACGCACCACCTGGCAATCCGCCTCGACCGGCTTCTCGCCAAAGGTCATTTCGCGACAGAAATAACCATCTGTCCAGCGCCAGGTGCCGGTCACATCGCGCCCCCAGGCGCGGCCGCTGATGCGGCCCTCGGGGGTGACTTCGAGCTTGACGCCGAGCGTTGAAAGCGTGCGCCCTTCGACGAGCCGCATGAATCCTGATCGGCCAACGCGACCCCTGGCAGCGACAGCGCCACGGCAACCGCCATGCATGCAAGCATTCGCATCTGCATTCCCTCCGTTTCCGGCCCCGGCCGGTTCCGGGGGGTCAGATAGCGGGCAGTCCAAGAACGTCCAGCATCGAATATTCGCCGGGCTTGCGCCCCTGGCCCCAGAGCGCCGCCTTCACCGCGCCGCGGGCGAAAAGCCGCCGGTCGCCCGCAATGTGGCGCAGCACGATGCGTTCGCCCTCTCCCGCGAAGATCACCTCGTGCTCGCCCACGATGTCGCCGCCGCGCAGCGCGGCAAAGCCGATGGCGCCGCGCCGCCGCTCTCCGGTGAGTCCGTCGCGGCCCCGATCCGCCACCTCCGAAAGCGCCACGCCGCGCCCCGCCGCTGCCGCCTCGCCCAGCATCAGCGCCGTGCCGGAGGGCGCATCGGCCTTGTGGCGGTGATGCGCCTCGACGATCTCGATGTCCCAGTCCTCATCCAGTGCGGCCGCCACCTGCCGGGTGATCTGCACCAGAAGGTTCACGCCCAGGCTCATGTTGCCCGCGCGCACGATCACTGCATGGCGCGCCGCGGCCGAGAGCCGCGCCAGATCGGCATCGGAAAAGCCAGTGGTGCCGATGACATGCACCAGCCGCGCCTGCGCGGCCAGCGCGGCATGCTCTACCGTCGCCGCCGGGGCGGTAAAGTCGAGCACGGCATGGGCCTCGGCAAAGACTTCCAGCGGGTCGCCGCTGACGGCGATGCCCATGGGCGCGCCACCCAGCACCACGCCCAGATCCTCGCCGACCCATGGATGTCCGGGGCGCTCGGTGACGCCGCACAACTCTGCCAGCGGGCTCTCGCACACCGTCTCGATCAGCATCCGCCCCATGCGCCCCGAGGCGCCGGTGACGGCAATCCTGGTCTTCTGCTCCATCGCCCGCCCCCACTGCCGCGCCGCCCTGCAATAGCCCCTCGGCCCGCGCTTGGCAAAGCCCGGTTGCGGTGGCGGCGGTGCGGGATTATCTCGGGGCCCGGAGGTGCCCCCATGTCGAAGAGAGCCCCCGCGGCCCCGGGCCCGTCGCAGCGGCAGTTGCGCGTGGGCGAGCTGATCCGTCGCCTGCTGTCGGAACTGCTGGTGCAGGGCACGGTGCATGACCCCGAACTCAACCGCCTGTCGATCACCGTGGGCGAGGTGCGCTGCTCGCCCGACCTGAAGGTCGCCACGGCCTATGTGATGCCGCTTGGCGGCATCGGGCGAGAGGCGGCACTGGCGGCGCTGGGGCGCAACCGGGGCGAGCTGCGCCGGTTGCTGGGGCGCGGGCTCGATCTGCGCAACGTGCCCGAACTGCGCTTCAGCCTCGACGAGACCTACGACCGGATGGACGAGACGCGCCGGTTGCTCGACAGCCCCGAGGTGCGCCGGGATACCGGGCAGGCGGAGTAATGCGCACCGGCCTGCTGACGCTGCTGGTGCTGCTGGCGGCCCCTACTGCCGGGGCAGAGAGCTTCTGCACCCGCACCGACTTCGAGGGAGTGCCCTACACCGTCTGCGAGGCCGGGGCCGACCGGCACGATATCCGCCTCTGGCTCGTCGACGAGGCGGGCGCGGTGATCGGCGGCTTCCCGCAGCTTCAGGCACGGCTGGCCGCGCGGGGCGAGCGGCTGGCCTTCGCCATGAACGGCGGCATGTATCACCCCGACCGCCGCCCGGTGGGGCTGCATGTCGAGGACGGGCGCGAGATCGCGCCGCTGGTGCGCCGCGCGCGGGGCGGCAATTTCGGGCTCTTGCCGAACGGCGTCTTCTGCGTGCTCGAAGGCCGCGCCGCGGTCATCGAGACCGAAGCCTTCGCCGCCGCGCCGCCCGCCTGCCGCCATGCCACGCAATCCGGCCCGATGCTGGTCATCGGCGGCATGCTGCACCCGCGCTTCCTGCCCGACTCGATCTCGCTCAACATCCGCAACGGCGTGGGTGTGGCCGCCGACGGGCGGCGTGTGGTCTTCGCCATCTCGGATGCGCCGGTCAGCTTCCATGGTTTCGCACGCTTCTTCCGCGACCATCTGGGGCTGCCCGACGCGCTCTATCTCGACGGCTCGGTGTCGCGGCTCTGGGCGCCGGAACTGGGCCGGTCGGACATCGGCCTGCCGCTCGGGCCCCTCGTCGGCGTGGCGCTGCCCGCGGGCGGTTGACGGCCCGCCCGCGCTTGGCTAGGCGGTCGGCCTTCGCAGTCGGAGGCGGGACATGGGGCGCGGACGGGCGCGGGGACGCGACATCTCGGGCTGGCTGGTGGTGGACAAGCCTGCGGGGATCACCTCGGCGGCGGTGGTCAACAAGGCGCGCTGGGCGCTCGACGCGCGCAAGGCGGGGCACGCTGGCACGCTCGACCCGGCGGCCACGGGCGTGCTTGCCATCGCCTTCGGCGAGGCGACCAAGACGGTGCCTTACGTCACCGACGCGCTGAAGGCTTATCGCTTCACCCTCCGGCTGGGGCAGGCGACCAACACCGACGATGCCGAAGGCGTGGTGATGAGCGAGAGCGCGTTCCGTCCCTCGGACGCCGAGATCCGCGCCGCGCTGGTCGCCTTCCGGGGCGAGATCATGCAGGCGCCGCCCGCCTTCTCGGCGGTGAAGATCGACGGCGAGCGCGCCTATGCCCGCGCCCGCGCCGGCGAAGAGGTGGCGCCGGAGCCGCGCCCGCTCTGGGTCGAGGAGCTGGAGCTGGTGGTGCGCCCCGATGCCGACCATGCCGTGCTCGACATGGTCTGCGGAAAGGGCGGCTATGTGCGCGCCATCGCCCGCGACCTGGGCCGGGCGCTCGGCTGCCTCGGCCATGTATCCGAACTGCGGCGCCTGTGGTCCGGCCCCTTCGAGGCGGAGGCTGGCATCACGTTTGCCGAGATCGAGCGGCTGGCGCGCACGCCGGAGCTGGAGGCGCATCTGCTGCCTCTGGAGACCGGGCTCGCCGACCTGCCAGAGTTGCGGGCCACTGCCGAGGGCGCAGCGCGGCTCAGGCACGGCAACCCGGGGCAGGTCGTCGGCCCGGGAGCGGAGTGGGGTGATGAGGCCTGGGCCTCGCATCAGGGATGTCCGGTGGCGGTGGGCATCTACCGCGCGGGCGAGTTGCACCCCACGCGGGTCTTCCATGTCTGAGCCGGAGCTCGTCACACGGCAGGCGGTGAAGGGGGATGCGCCGTCTGTCGCCGTCTATTCCCCCTGCCTGCGCTACCGCTACACACTGACCCGCGTCTGGCAGCCGGAGGGACGGCGGGCGCTCTTCGTGATGCTCAACCCCTCCACCGCCACCGAGGAGCAGAACGACCCGACGGTGGAGCGTTGCGAACGGCGCGCCCGGGCGCTCGCGCGTGATGCGCGCCGCCGCCGACCCGGTGGGGCCAGCGAACGACGCCGCCATTCGCGAAGGCGCGGCCTGGGCTGAAATGGTGGTCTGCGCCTGGGGCAGCCATGGCGTGCATCTGGGGCGCGGCCCGGGCGTGGAGCGGCTGTTGCGCGGCACCGGGCGGGCGCTGCACCACCTGGGGCTGACCCGCGAGGGGCATCCGCGCCACCCGCTCTACGTGGCCTACGCGCAGCCGCCCGAACCCTGGGGCTGACCCCCCTTGCCATGCCGGGCGCCTGCCGTCAGCATCCATCCGGCAGAGAGGGAGCCCGCCATGACTGACGCCGCCTTTCCCGGTTTCACCAACAGCCGCGTGGCCGCGAACGGCATCCGTCTCTCGATGCTGCGCGGCGGAGCGGGGCTATCCGCAGAACGCGCTCTGCTGGCGGCACATCGCACCGCGGCTGGCGGAGAGCCACGACGTGATCGTGCCCGACCTGCGCGGCTACGGGCAGAGCGATGCGCCGCCCGACGATGCCGCCCACACCGCCTATTCAAAGCGCGAGATGGCACGCGACATCGCCGGGCTGATGGATGCGCTGGGGCTGAGGCGCGCCGCGATCATCGGCCACGACCGGGGCGCGCGGGTGGCCTATCGCTTCGCACTCGACCATCCCGACCGGCTCGACCGGCTGGGTATCCTGGAAATCGTGCCGACCGCCGATTTCTGGGCCGCCTGGAACGCGGAACTGGCGATGAAGGCCTATCACTGGACCTTCCTCGCGCAGCCCGCGCCGCTGCCAGAGCGGATGATCGGGGCCGACCCGGCCGCCTATCTCGACTGGACGCTGGCAAACTGGACCGCAACGCGCAGCCTGGCACCCTTCGAGGGAGCAGCGCTGGAAAGCTACCGCGCGCAGATGGCCGACCCGGCGCGCTGTGCCGCGATGTGCGCCGACTATCGCGCCGGGGCCACGACCGACCGGCGGATCGACGAGGCGGACCGCGCAGCGGGCCGTCGCATCGGAGTGCCGCTGCATTACATCTGGGCCGAGAGCGGATTTCCGGCGCAGACGGGCAACCCGCTCGGCCTCTGGCGCGGCTGGGCCCCGGCGGTGACCGGCGAGTCGGTGGCGGGCTGCGGGCATTTCATGATGGAGGAAGCCCCCGGGGCGGTGCTGGCCGCACTGCGCCCGCTGCTGGCATAGCCCCGCTCGCCCGCGGGCGGGGCCGCGCTATCTCGGAGACTTGTCAGCGAAAGGAGCCCGCCATGTCCGCGCTCAGGATGATCTATCTCGCCCTCGCCATCCTCGGCGCCGTCGTACCGATGTATTTCTTCGTGAGCTGGTTCATCGCCAATGGCTGGAGCCTTGGCGCGATGATGCAGGCATGGAACGTGAACGACGCCGCATCCGGGCTGGTATGGGATCTGACCATCGCAGCGGTGGCGCTGACGATCTGGGTAGCCGCAGAGAGCTGGTTGCGGCGGGACTGGCTGGGATTGCTCGCCATCCCCGCCACCTGGGGGATCGGCGTCTCCTGCGGGTTGCCGCTCTTTCTCTTCCTGCGCGGCCGCCCGCTGCGCTGAGGCGCGGAGCGAGAATCCCGACGCGGGAGAGTTACCCGCATGCACCGACGCCCGGCGCGCGGTCCGATGGATATCCCATCTTGCAGCGGGCGCATGCAAACTCGGCCCCGGGCACAGGCGCTGCTCAGCGCACCAGAAGTTCGGCGTGCAGCGCACCCGCTGCCTTGATCGTCTTGAGGATGTCGATCATGTCGCGCGGCGCGACGCCGAGCGCGTTGAGCCCCGCCACCACGTCCGAGAGCGTGGCGCTGGCAGGCACTTCGGCAAGGTTCACCGGCGGCTCTTCCTCCAGATCCGCGGCGGTGCGCGGCACCACCACGGTCTCGCCTCGGGCGAAGGGATTGGGCTGCACCACCATGGGTGCCTCGCGCACGCGCAGCGTCAGGTTGCCCTGCGCCACCGCCACCTGCGAGATGCGCACATCCGCCCCGATCACGATGGTGCCCGAGCGCTGGTCGATCACCACGCGCGCGGGCTGCTGCGGGTGGATCGGCAGGTTCTCGAGCCGCCCCAGCAGATGTGCGGGCGAGGCCGCGCCCGAAGCCGCCAGATCGAGCCGCACCGTGCCCGCGTCGAGCATCAGCGCGACGCGGCGGCCGAGGGCCGCGTTGATCGTGGCCTCGATCTCGGATGCAGTGGTGAAATCGGGGGTGTCGAGCGCCAGACGCAGCTCCTGCAGAGAGGCGAACTCGAACTCGACCTCGCGCTCGACATAGGCGCCGCCGGGGATGGAGCCGGAGGTCGGCACGCCGGTCACCACCTGGGCGGCATCGCCTGCCGCGGCGGCACCGCCCGCCAGGACCGTGCCCTGGGCCACCGCATAGATGTTACCGTCCGCCGCCATCAGCGGCGTCATGATCAGCGTGCCGCCGAGCAGGCTCGACGCGTCGCCGATGGCCGAAACCGTCACGTCGATCCGGCTGCCCGCGCGCGCGAAGGGCGGCAG
>PHEG01000190.1:0-3992 GCA_002842835.1 Alphaproteobacteria bacterium HGW-Alphaproteobacteria-2
TTCGTCGATGCGGTCACGGCGCTCCTGATGGTCGTCATCTTCGTGCTGTCGATCTTCATGATCGTGCAGTTCGTGCTGCGCGAGACGATCTCGACCCAGGACAGCGAGCTCGAAGATCTGGCCGCGCAGGTCACCGGCCTCGCCCGTGCGCTGGGGCTCGAACAGCAGGCGAGCGACCGGCTGCGCGACGCACTCGAGGGCGAGCGCGCGGAAACCGCGCGCCAGGCGGCGCTGATCGACGTGCTGCGTAGCGAAAGCGCCGAGCAGCAAGCCGAGATCGCGGCCCAGTCCGTGGCAATCGAAGGATTTCGCGCCCGGGTGGCGGATTTCGAGGCGCAGGTGGCCTCGCTGATTGCCGAGCGCACCGATCTGCGGGCCGCGGTTGCGGCAGGCGAGGCCGAGGCGGCGCGGCTCCTCACCGAGCAGGAGGCGTTGCAGGCAGCGCTGGCGCGGCTGCGCGACGAGCGCGATGCCGAGGCCGAGGCCGCACGGCTCGCCGCCGCTCAGGCCGACGCACTGGAGGCTATGGTCGCCGACCTGCGACGCACGGCCGCCGGGCAGGAGGCGAGCCTGCGGCAGATGCTGGCGCAGCTCGAGGGCAGCGCGCAGGCGCTGGCGGAGGCCCGCGGGGCGCTCGACGAGGCGGAGGCCGCGCGGCTGTCCGAAGCGGCGGCGGCGGAAGCCCTGCGCCAGCGCCTTGCCGAGACCGAGACGAGCCTGAGCGAGGCCGAGCGCGCTCGCCTGGCCGAGGCCGCCGCCGCCGAGATGCTGCGCGAGCGCCTGCGCGATGCCGACACCGAGCTGACGGCGATGACCCTGGCGCTGGAGGAAAAGCGCCGCGAGGCGGAAGACACGCTGACCCTTCTCGCCGCGGCGGAGGCAGCCGAGAAGCGGCTCGCCGGGCGGCTCGCCGAGCTTGCCGCGACCCGGAGTGACATACTGAGCCGCGCCGAGGAACGCGCGCGCCTGCTCGCCCTCGCGCAGGCCGAACTCGACCGCGAGCAGGCGAAATCCGCCGAGAGCCGCCGCGAGGTGGCCTTGCTCAACGCCCAGGCGGCCGAATTGCGCCAGCAGGTCGCGCGGCTCCGGGGTCTGCTCGACGACAGCGAGGCGCGCGACATCGCGCAGCAGGCGCAGATCGAGGCGCTGGGATCGCGGCTCAACGCGGCGCTTGCGCGCGTCGCCGCGGAGGAACGCGCCCGCGCCGAACTGGAGGAGGCGCGCCGGCGCGAGGCCGAGGCGCGCGCCGAACGGCTGGAAGGTTATCAGTCCGAATTCTTCGGGCGGCTGCGCGAGGTTCTGGGAGGGCGCCCGGGCGTGCGCATCGAGGGCGACCGCTTCGTCTTCGACTCCGAGGTTCTCTTTGCCCTAGGCTCGGCCGATCTCTCGCCAGAGGGGCGCGCGCAGGTGGCCAATGTGGCGGAAGTGATCTTCGGTGTCGCCGATGACATCCCCGAGGGACTCAACTGGATCATCCGCGTGGATGGCCATACGGATACCGTGCCGATCCCGCCCGGCGGGCGCTTCGCCGACAACTGGGCGTTGAGCCAGGCGCGCGCACTTTCGGTCGTGCGCTACATGATCGACGAACTGGGCCTGCCCGCGAACCGGCTCGCTGCCGCGGGCTTCGGCGAGTATCAGCCGCTCAACCCTGCCGATACGCCGGAGGCGCGGGCGCAGAACCGCCGCATCGAGTTGAAGCTGACCGAGCGCTGACCTGCGCCGTGCGCCTCAGCTCTCTGTCGCGCGTGCCGCGTCGAGCGCCTGCCCCACATCGCGCATGTAGCTGATGCCGGACCCCTTCGCGCCCACCCGCTCCAGCGTGTCGCGCATCTCGGGCGTCCAGCCGGTGAGACAGACACGGATGCCGCGCCGCTCGCTGCGGCGGGCGAGCCCGGCAATCACCCGCGCGCCTGACGAGTCGATGAACGGTACCTCCGAGAGGTCGAGCACGAAGGTGCGCGCGCCGTCGGCGATGCGTTCCAGCACCGCGCCGATGCTGGCCGCCGCGCCGAAGAAGAACGCCCCCTTGATGCGGTAGACCACGATGCCCTCATCGCCCGCTTCGGAAGGATCGTAGGGCGCGGTCTCGTCCGCCCGGTCGCCGGGCACCAGCGGGCCGCGGCTCTCGACCCGCGCCGCGTCGGCCATGCGCTTGATGAAGATGAGCCCGCCCAGCGCGAAGCCTGCCACGATGCCCGCCGTCAGATCGCGGAAGACGGTCAGCAGGAAGGTGGCGAGCAGAACCACCGCGTCACCCCGGCTGGCGCGCAGGAGCGCCGCGAACTCCGCGCGTTCGGCCATGTTCCAGGCCACCACGGCCAGCACCCCCGCCAGCGCGGCGAGCGGGATATGCCCCGCCAGCGGCGCAGCGGCAGCCAGCGTGAGGGCGAGAAAGAGGGCGTGCAGCATCCCCGAGACCGGCCCGCGCGAGCCTGCGCGCACATTCGTCGCGGTGCGCGCGATGGTGCCGGTGACGCACATCCCGCCGAAGAAACCGGCGGCAATGTTGGCGATGCCCTGTGCCACCAGTTCGGCGTTCGAGCGGTGGCGGCGGCCCGTCATGCCGTCGGCGACCACCGCCGAAAGCAGTGACTCGATGGCGCCGAGCAGCGCGAAGCTGAAGGCATAGGGCAGCGCCGCCAGCAGGAGCGCGGCATCGACCGGCGGCAGTGAGGGCGCGGGCAGCGCGCGCGGCAGATCGCCGAAGCGGCTGGCCACCGTCTCCACCGGCAGACCGCCCAGCGCCGCCGCCAGCGCCGCCAGTCCGATGGCAATCAGCATCCCCGGCGCGCGCGGCGCCAGGCGCTTCAGCCCCTGGATGACGGCGATGGTGCCGAGCGAGAGCCCCACAGCCGCCGGGGTGAGCGTGCCGAGCGCGGCCTGCACATGGACCAGCCGCTCGATCACCTCGCTGCCCTCCGACGCCATGCTGAGCCCCAGCAGGGCGGGCAGCTGGCTGACGAGAATGATCACCGCGATGCCGGCGGTGAATCCCACGGTCACCGGATAGGGGATGAACTTGATGTAGGTGCCCAGCCGGAAGAGCCCCGCGCCGGCCAGCATCGCGCCCGACAGGATCGTCGCCAGCAGCATCCCCGCCACGCCGATATCGGCCACCGCCGCGCCCACCAGCACGATGAACGCCCCCGCCGGGCCGCCCACCTGGAACCGGCTGCCGCCCAGCGCCGAGACGAGAAAGCCTCCCACGATGGCGGCGAAGAGCCCGTGCTGCGGCGGTAGCCCGCTGGCGATGGCGATCGCCATCGAAAGCGGCAGCGCCACGATGGCCACCGTCAGAAGGCCAGCCGGGGTCGGCGGGCAGATGCCTGCGTGGTCATGCCTTGCCTCACGGGCCGGGTGCCGGGTCGTCGGGATCGGCGGCGGGGCAGACGGCGTTTGTTTCGTGCCTGGCCCCGGTGGGGCATTCACCGGGGTGCGCGTTCTGTCTCGCGCGGCGCCATTGCGACGTCAAGCCTCGGGCCGGGATGCCGCGCCCCGTCATCCGGTCATGCCAGCCTGTCACCCAGCAGAAACTCCGCCGCGCGGTCGAGGCGGATATGGGGTGGCCCTTCGCCCGGGCGCAGCGTGAGCGGTGCGGGCAGAAAGCGCATCACCGAATAGTCGGCGTCGAGCCATTTCTCGGCCCCGGCACGGGCCGGATCGACAAGCGCCATGGGATCCTCGGGCAGCGCGCCGGGATAAAGCGCAGCCTGCCGCCCATCCTCCAGCCGCCCGCGGACGCAGCCGATCTGGCGGCCTGCATGTTCCTTCGTCTCCTCCACTGTGGCGCGCAGTGCGGCTATCGACATCGCCGCGGTCCCGGCCCCTGCAAAGGCCGCCCGGTCGCGTGCCTGGCGCAGCAGCGCCTCGGCGATCGCCGTCAGCCGCCCGTGCTGCTCGTGGTTCAGATGGTCGGCCTTGGTGGCGGCGAAGAGGATGCGCTCCACCCGGCGGCCCAGCAGCGGCGCGAGCCAGGAGCCGCGCCCGGG
>PHEG01000190.1:4029-10828 GCA_002842835.1 Alphaproteobacteria bacterium HGW-Alphaproteobacteria-2
AGCACGGGCGATCCCGCCAACTCGCCCGGCAGCAGGAACCGGCCCGGCGTGCAGTCCGACAGCCCGGCGTCACGAACCACGCGCAGATAACCCGCCCAGGCCGCCGCCAGCGCCTGCGCCGTGGCCTCGTCATAGGCGGCCGCCGGGTCCGCCGTGTGCAGCGCCGCCAGCATCTCGGCCCCGAGCGAGCCGCGGGAAGCCGCCCGCTCCAGCGCCGCGGCGGACCAGGCGGCGTGATCCTGCTCCATCAGCGCGAGATCGAGCAGCCATTCGCCGGGGTAGTCCACGATGTCGAGATGCACGGTGCGCAGCCCGCCGACCGCGCCCAGCAGTCCGCCCGGCTGCACCTTCAGCGACAGCCGCAACTGGCTGATGCTGGAGGTTGACTCGGGCCAGTCCGGCGCTGCCCCGGTGAGCGCCGAGAGGTGCCGCTCGTAGGCGAAGCGCGGCACCGCATCGTCGGGCTGGGGTTGCAGCCAGGCGGCGCGGATGGCGCCCGTGGCAGCGGCGCGCAATTGCGGCATGCGCCCCCGGTCGAGCAGGTTCGCCACCAGGGAGGTGATGAAAACGGTCTTGCCGGCCCGTGCCAGCCCAGTGACGCCGAGCCGGATCACGGGCTCGAAAAGCGCCGCGCGCGCCTCGGCGCCCGCACGCTCGATCCGGTTCACGATCTCGTCTGCTAACGCTCCGATGGACAAACAATGCTCCCCGCTCCGCGGCGGGAAGATAGGCGCTCCGCGCGCCCGGCGCTACCGCGCACTACCAGTTATCAGGGCCCTTGTCGCGGAAGACCTCGGCAAGAAAGTCGATCATCGCCCGCACCTTGGGCTGAACGTAGCGACCGGGCGGATAGACGGCATAGATGCCCTGGCACTCTTGCGGCAGTTCCGGCATCGCATCGACGATCGCGCCCTCCGTCAGCTTCTCGTGATAGAGAAAGCTCGGCAGATAGGCGATGCCGAGCCCAGCGACCGCGGCATTGAGCAACGATTGCCCGTCATTCACCGTCAGCCAGCCGGTGGCGCGCACCTGACGCTTCTCGCCCGAGGGGGCCGTCAGCTTCCAGACATTGCCGTTCGACTGGTTGGTGAAATGCAGCAGCTTGTGCTCGTTGAGGTCGTCGATGCGCTGCGGGCGACCGAACTGTTCGAGATAGGCGGGCGCGGCCACCAGGCGGCGCGTCGTCTCGGTCAACTTGCGCGCGCGCAGGGAACTGTCGTCCATCTCGCCCACGCGGATGGCAAGGTCGAAGCCTTCCGAGATCAACTCCACATAGCGGTTGTTGAGCACCATGTTCACGGTGATCTCGGGGTATCTCAGCAGGAAATCCCCCAGCACCGGCGAGACGTGGTTCACGCCGAAGTCGGTGGCGACCGAAATGCGCAGAAGCCCCGAGGGCGCCGCCTGCATGGACGAGACCATGGCGTCGGCCTCGCCTGCGTCGTTGAGCACGCGCTGCGCCCGGTCGTAATAGGCCAGCCCGATCTCGGTGGGGCTCACCCGCCGCGTGGTGCGGTTGAGAAGCCGTGCGCCGAGGCGGGTTTCCAGCGATGCCACATGCTTGGACACGGCGGACTTCGAGATGCCGAGCTTTCGGGCGGCATCGGTGAAGCCGCCCAGATCGACCACCGTGGCGAACGCCTCCATCTCCGTCAGTCTATCCATCGTGCACACCTCGGCCCGAATTCCTGTCGAGGGTCGCTTATCGGTGCCGATTGGGGCAGCTTTGCGGAGCGGGCCCGACAATGTCGGGGCTTTTCGCAGCACTGTGGACGGTGGCGAAACGCCGTGCCTCAGGCCGCGAGGCCTTTTGCACCGAGGTCGAGGAGCCTGCGGCGGCGCGCCTTCATGAGTTGCGCGCCCGTCTTACCGTCGAGTTCGGCCAGCATTTCGCCCAGCGCCTTGCCCACGGCGGCGATGGAGGCCGCCGGGTCACGTTGTGCGCCACCCAGCGGCTCTGGCACGATACGGTCGATCACGCCGAGCTTTGCGAGATCCTGTGCGGTCAGCCGCAACGCCTCGGCCGCCTCGCGCATCTTCTCGGCGTCCTTCCAGAGGATCGAGGCGCAGCCTTCGGGCGAGATCACCGAATAGACCGAATGCTCAAGCATCGCCACGCGGTCTGCGGTGGCAAGCGCCACCGCACCGCCCGAGCCACCCTCGCCGATGATCGCCGATACGAGCGGCACGCCGATCTGCAGGCACTTCTGGGTCGAGCGCGCGATCGCCTCGGCCTGACCGCGCTCTTCGGCGCCCTTGCCGGGATAGGCGCCGGGTGTGTCCACCAGGGTGATCACAGGCAGGCCGAAGCGCTCCGCGAGGTCCATCAGCCGGATCGCCTTGCGGTAGCCCTCGGGGCGAGCCATGCCGAAGTTGCGCGCGATGCGGGTTTGCGTGTCGTGTCCCTTCTCGTGTCCGATCACGATCACCGGGCGGTCGTCGAAACGGGCGAGCCCCCCCATAACCGCCTGATCGTCGGCGAAGTTGCGGTCGCCGGCCAGCGGCGTGAACTCGGTGAAGAGCGCCTCGATGTAGTCCTTGCAGTGGGGCCGATTGGGGTGCCGTGCCACCTGGCACTTCTGCCAGGGCGAGAGTGACTTGTAGAGTTCACGCAGCATCTCGGCCGCCTTGCGGTCGAGCGCCTCGGCTTCCTTGCTGAGGTCCACGCCCTCGCCCGATTTGGCCAGGGCGCGCAATTCGGCGGCCTTGCCCTCGATCTCGGAAAGCGGTTTCTCGAACTCGAGATAGGTGATCATGCGCCCGTCCCCTGTCCTGTCCGGCGTTCCTGCACCCGCCGCGCCCCGATTGCAACCGCCCTCAGGCGGCTTGGAGCGCGCCCTCCGCCACTCCGGCGATGCGCGCGGGCACGATGGCGCCGGTGCTCTGCGCTGCGCAGAAGCGCACCTCGGCGAAATGCTCCGTCCGGCCCTTCTGCGGGCTTTCCATCATCACCGAATGCGCCTGCCCCACCTGCGCGGCCAGATAGGCAGCCACCCGCGCGGCCCCTGCGGCGCGCAGTCGCGCGGCCCGTTCGCGGATCGCTTCGCCGGGCACCTGCGGCATGCGCGCGGCCGGCGTTCCGGGCCGAGGCGAGAAGGGGAAGACATGCAGCCAGGTCAGGCCGCAGTCATCGAGAAGCCGCAGGGACTGCTCGAACATCTCCTCTGTCTCGGTCGGGAATCCGGCGATGATGTCCGCTCCGAAGACGATATCGGGCCGCAGCCGCCGCGCCTCCTCGCAGAAGCGGATGGCATCGTCGCGGCCGTGGCGCCGCTTCATGCGCTTGAGGATCAGGTCGTCGCCCGCCTGCAGGCTGAGGTGCAGATGCGGCATCAGCCGCGACTCCGTGGCGATGGCCTCCATCAGCCGTCCGTCGGCCTCGACCGAATCGATCGACGACAGGCGCAGCCGGGGCAGGCCCGGCACTCCGCGCAGCACGGCCAGCACCAGATCGCCGAAGCGCGGAGAACCACCTCGTTGAAGCCGCGCTCCACCAGACGGCTCACCTGCGCCACCACCACACCGGCGGGCACCGAGCGCGAATTCCCTCGCCCGTAAGGAATGATGCAGAAGGTGCAGCGGTGATCGCAACCGTTCTGCACCTGCACATAGGCCCGCGCGCGGCTGCCGAAGCCATCGATCGTCCTGCCCGCGGCCCGGGTCTCCGCCATGATGTCGGAAACGGCAACGCGCGCGGCCCTGCCGCCGCCTCCGGCGAGCCCCGCCCAGGTCTCCGGGCGCATCTTCTCGGCATTGCCGATCACATGGTCCACTTCAGCCATGGCGGCGAAGCGTTCCGGCTCCACCTGAGCAGCGCAGCCGGTGACGACGATCCTCGCCTCGGGGTTCTCGCGGCGCAGCCTGCGGATATCCTGGCGCGCCTTGCGCACCGCCTCGGCGGTGACGGCGCAGGTGTTCACCACCACGGCATCCGAAAGCCCCGCCCCTGCGGCAAGCCGCTTCATCGCCTCGGTCTCGTAGGCGTTGAGCCGACAGCCGAGCGTGGTGAAGCGCGGCGCGTTCATGCCAGCGCCTCCAGGAAAGCAGGTGTGATCACCACGCGCCGCCCGGTCAGCCCGCGCCGGGCCGCCGCCACCGCCGCCGCACAGGCGCAGGAGCCGGAGGCGAGCGTGATGCCGGTGCCCCGCTCCCAGATGCGCAGGCGGATCGCCGCGTCCGAGAGAACCTGCACAACCTCGACATTGGTGCGCTCGGGGAAGAGCGGGTGGGTCTCGTGCGCCGGGCCGAAGTTCGCCAGGTCCACCGCCGCGGCGTCTGCCACGAAGAAGGTGCAATGCGGGTTGCCGATGCCGGTGGCCACCGGATCGCCGGGAATGGGCAGATGCAGCGTATCCACCTCTTCGGCCAGCGGGATCGCCTGCCAGCCGAGCACCGGCGGCCCCATGTTGACCGAAGTGAGGCCATCGCCCGCGTCTGCGCAGTCAAGCTGCCCGTGCGCCGTCTCCAGCACCAGCGCGGCGCTGCCGCTCTCGTCCATCAGGTGGCGCGCGATGCAGCGCGTGGCGTTGCCGCAGGCCGCCGAGAGCGAGCCGTCGGCGTTGTAGAAGGTCAGCCGCGCCGCCGCCGTGACGCTGTCGCCGATCACCGCGAGCTGGTCGAAGCCGATGCCCCGGTGCCGGTCGGCCAGCGCGCGGGCAAGCTGCGGCGTGACCGGGTTGGACAGGCCGCGCCGGTCGAGGACGACGAAATCGTTGCCGAGTCCGTGCATCTTCATGAAGGGCAGAGGCTGGGGCGGTCGGTTCGGTTGCATGGCGCGGCATATATCCGCTTGGCGGGGTCGAATCCAGTGCGCGCTACGGACGGGTGGATGCGATCACTTGCGCCGAAAGAAGAGGACCAGCAGACCGATGATGGTCATTGCGGTCATCGCGGGCATCGCGGCGACCATCCAGGCGAACCAGCCCGCATGCAAGGCCTCCGAAACATCGAGCCGGGCAATCTCGGCGAGCTGGAAATATCCCGCGATGCTGCCCGCGATGCCGATGATCTGGATAATCGCGATGACCGCCAGTACGTTGGCCTGCCGGTCCTGTGCGCGCCTCTCGAAGCGATCCGCCGCAGACTTGAACAGTTGCGCCGAATTCTCGACCAGGTGTGTCAGGTCCTTATAGGATTCCGTCATGCTCCAGCGTTCCAGATAGGCCGCGTAGACCTCGAGCTGCCAGGGCACGAGAGCATTTCGGAAGGCCACTATCTCGCTGCCCCAGAGATGCAGTTGCAATCGCAGCCCCTCGAGGCTGGCCAAAGCACGCGACACGGGTGCGATTTGGTGTGTCGAAGTGTCGAAATCCGTGTCCAGGATGTCGGCTCGAAGTTCGCGCATCAAAAACCAGGCCGATTGCGCGGCGATGGCGATCGGAACCAGAGAGGCCAGCGTCGGCCTGTTCGTGCCGGCTGCGGTCGTATTGCCCCAGCCGACATGGAAATAGGACAGGATGGCCGCTTCAGTTTCGAACCTGCTGGCATGGTTCTGTGCATCACCCTCTTCCAGAATGTGGATCTCGAAATGACCATCCGACAGCGCGGAACCGCCGTGCAGAAGGGTCAGAAGCTGTGTCGCCCCACGGACGATATGTGCGTCGGCAGGCGTCACCCCGGCGCCATGCAACATCCCGAGTGCTTCGGCGCAATGTCGCGTATCCCGGCCGCCGAAGGCGAAATCGTCGAAGACTGCACGTGCCTCGACCTGGGTAAACGGCGCGGCGGATGGTGTCGCGCGCAACTCAACCGCATAGACCATCGCGGGACCGTCGCGTCGTGATGCCAGCAGCCAGCATTCGGCGGCGACGAGCGATCCGCCCGATGCGACATCGAAGGCTGCCCGCATCCCCTCGCTTTCGCCGGGAAGCCTGTGGAGCCAACCTGAATTGACGCGGGATGCGATTATCGCCGTGCGGATCTGCTCGAGGAAACCGGCATCCGGCGGGCAGGTGCCGCGCACACTCGGCACAAGGGCGGTGTCCTGGCCATAGGCGACCGCCCCGGCTGCCCCACCAGCGCCGGATTTCCTTGCCCATCGCCGCCAGGCGAGCCAGGGCTCGACACCGGTCTGAAGGGGAGCGATGAACACGAAGGCCAGGTTTGCGCGGTCTTCCTCGATCATCATGATCCGAAAAGATAGCTGCTTCCGGGTGCCTCAAGATACGATGGCGGCAGCGGCTGGGCCAGGTAATCGAGGGTGAGTTCCTCGCCGGGTTGCACCGCTGCGGCCACAACGACGTCGTAGCCGTTCGACGCGATGGCGAGGTTCGGACGCCGAGCGTGGTTCAAGAAGCCAAAACTGGTTCGCAACGGACGAATGAGCAGAAGAGTCCGGGAAATGGCGTTCCACTCGAGCATGTGCAGCGCCTCGGGGAAGTCCTCCAGCGCCACGGCCTGTCCATCCAGCCGACAAAGGTGCTGGCCGGGTTTCATGGCATGCAACGAGAACAGGCCCTGCCCGTGGATGGTGCTGGTGGCGGGCCGGGTCCCGGGAAAGGTGGCTATGAAATCCCGGGGCCGCCCCACAGCCTCGAAGAGACTGGTCAGGCTCAGGAAGTCCATCTGACCGTAGCTCCTGCAGGGATTGTTGCGATCACAAGTGTTGCCGTGTCCTGGGCAACATGACAAGCGCATTCGCGGTCCTGCCTTCGCGTTGGTGCGCGGGCCTTCGCATTCAGCCTTGACCCCTTCGGGAGCAGCGATTACGAGAGCGACCCTGTCGGGCCGTTAGCTCAGTTGGTAGAGCAGCTGACTCTTAATCAGTAGGTCGAAGGTTCGAGTCCTTCACGGCCCACCA
>PHEG01000191.1 GCA_002842835.1 Alphaproteobacteria bacterium HGW-Alphaproteobacteria-2
CCGTGCGCTGATGGGGCTGGGCCCGCAATGGGTCGAGAAGCACGATCTCTCCAGCCTCAAGGTGCTGGGCACGGTCGGCGAGCCGATCAACCCCGAGGCCTGGAACTGGTACAACGAGCATGTCGGCAAGGGCAGCCGCCCGATCGTGGATACCTGGTGGCAGACGGAAACCGGCGGCCACATGATCACGCCGCTGCCGGGTGCCATCGCGACCAAGCCCGGCTCGGCGACCCTGCCCTTCTTCGGCGTGAAGCCCGTGGTGCTGGAACCCGAGAGCGGCAAGGTGATCGAGTCGACCGAGGCTGTCGGTGTGCTCGCCATCGCCGATAGCTGGCCCGGGCAGATGCGCACCGTCTGGGGCGATCATTCCCGCTTCGTCTCGACCTATTTCGAGCAGTACAAGGGCTACTACTTCACCGGCGACGGCTGCCGTCGCGATGCCGACGGCTATTACTGGATCACCGGCCGCGTGGATGACGTGATCAACGTCTCGGGCCACCGCATGGGAACCGCCGAGGTGGAAAGCGCGCTCGTGGCGCACGCCAAGGTGGCCGAAGCCGCAGTGGTGGGCTACCCGCACGACATCAAGGGCCAGGGCATCTATGCCTATGTCACGCTGATGCATGGTGTCGAGCCGACCGACGCGCTGCGCAAGGAGCTCGAGGCCTGGGTGCGCACCGAGATCGGCCCCATCGCCAAGCCCGACCTGATCCAGTGGGCCCCCGGCCTGCCCAAGACACGCTCCGGCAAGATCATGCGCCGCATCCTGCGCAAGATCGCCGAAAACGATTTTGGCTCCCTCGGCGACATCTCGACACTCGAACGACGCGGCCTTCCGTATCGTTCAAGACTGGGGCCGGTGCATCGCACCGGCCTCATTTTTTCGGCCGGGGCATTGTGCCCGGACGGGCGGGACCTATCCTGCACCTGGCAGCCGGAGGCCGATACATGCCGCATTCCCGCCCGCCGCAGACGCGCCACGTGCTGATCGTGGCCCATGGCGCACCCGCCGACCCGGAGCCGCAGGAGGCGGCACTGCAATCGCTCGGCCACCGCGTGGCGGAAGAGCTGCCGGGCTGGGACGTGCGCGGTGCCACGCTCGCTGCCGAGAGGCGGCTCGAGGCGGCGCTCGCGGGGCTGGACGCGCCGCTGGTCTATCCCTTCTTCATGGCCGAGGGCTGGTTCACCGGCACTGCCCTGCCCCGCCGCCTTGCCGCCGCCGGGGCGCAGGGCGCGCGCGTGCTCGCCCCCTTCGGCACCGATCCGGCCCTGCCCGCGCTGATGGTCGAGGCCGGGCGCAATGCTGCGGCCGAAGCGGGGATCGAGGCGGCGGGCGCTGCGCTGCTGATCGCCGCGCATGGGGCCCGGGGCTCGCGCACGGCTGCGGCCACGACGCTCGCGAGTGTCGCGGCGCTAGAGCGCATGTCGGGCTTCGCCCGGGTGCTGGCGGGATTCATCGAGGAGCCGCCCTTCCTCGCGGACGCCGCGCGCAGGGCCGCGCGCGGGGTGTGCCTGCCCTTCTTCGCCCTCGCCGCCGGGCATGTGGTGGATGATGTGCCAGCGGCGCTGGAGCAGGCGGGCTTCGAGGGCCCGCTGCTGCCGCCCATCGGCGCGCATCCCGGCGTTCCGGGGCTCATTGCGGCAGCGCTCAGGGCCGCCGCGGCCTGAGCCGCTGGCTCAGCGCCTCTCGCCCGGACCCTCGGGGCGCTGCGGCGGCGGCGGCGGTGGGCACCCCGCCATGCCGGGGCCGAAGACCGCCGTCACCTCGCTGGTGGCGACATGTATCGTGTCGTCGAGCTGCTCGGCAAGCCCGTGCATGCCATTCTCGGCCGCGAAGCTGCGCAGGTCGCGCAGCACCTGGATCATCCATTCCTGAGACATCGGCCCCCCGTTCGGACCCAGTGCAGTGGCAGCGTGCGTGCCCCGGGTGGGGCACGCCAGCTTATGCCGCCCGGCCTCGAGCGCGTCCTCGAAGGTCCGCAGGCCGGGGCGCGCCGCCTGAACCAGCACGGCCATGTTGCCCGGCTTGTGCTCGTTGCGCATCATCTTCATGTGCGCTCTGGGGATTTCGGCCCAGGGGAAGACCTCGGACATGCAGGGATCGAGCCGCCGCTCCAGCATCAGCTTGTTGGCCGCCGAGGCCTGCTTGAGATTGGCGAAATGGCTGCCCTGCACGCGCTTCTGGTGCATCCAGAGGTAACGTGCGTCCATCGTCAGGTTGTAGCCCGTGGTCCCCGCGCAGATCACCACCATGCCGCCGCGCTTGACCACGAAGACCGAGACCGGGAAGGTCGCCTCGCCCGGATGCTCGAACACCATGTCGACGTTGTTGCCCTTGCCGGTGATGTCCCAGATCGCCTTGCCGAACTTGCGCACCTCGTTGAACCAGGCCTTGTATTCGGGCGTGTTCACCTTGGGCATCTGACCCCAGCAGTTGAAATCCTTGCGGTTGATTACCCCCTTGGCGCCGAGGTCGAGCACAAACTGGCGCTTGTCCTCGTCGGAGATCACGCCGATGGCGTTCGCGCCCGCGGTATTGATGAGCTGGATCGCATAGGAGCCGAGGCCCCCCGAGGCGCCCCAGACCAGCACGTTGTCGCCGGGCTTCAGGATATGCGGGCGGTGGCCGAAGAGCATGCGGTAGGCGGTGGCGAGTGTGAGCGTGTAGCAGGCCGCCTCCTCCCAGGTCAGGTGCTTCGGGCGGTGCATCAGTTGCTGCGCCTGCACGCGGGCGAATTGCGCGAAACTGCCGTCGCACGACCTCGTCGCCGACCTTCCAGCGCTTCACCTTGTCGCCCACCGCCCAGACGATGCCCGAGGCATCCGAGCCCGCGATGTGATAGGGGGCGCCATGCACGTCGAAGGGGCTGATGGGCTGGCCGAGCCCGGCCCAGACGCCGTTGTAGTTCACGCCTGCCGCCATGACGAGGACCAGCACCTCGTTGCTGTCGATATTCGGGGTCTCGACCACTTCGAGCAGCATCGACTGGTCGGGCACACCATGCCGTTCGCGGCGAATCGCCCATGCGTGCATCCTGGCCGGCACATAGCCCAGCGGGGGCATCTCGCCCAAATCATAGAGATCCTTCTCCGGTGCTTCATAGGGGAGAATGCCGGTCTGGGTGTCGAGTGCCATGGTCGCCTCCGTCGCCTCGGGATGCCGCATCGCAGAATTGTGGCAGCTTTTCCGCCCGTGTCTAGGACAGGCATTCGTAATTATGCAATATCTTTTTAACTGGTTTTGAAATTTTATGTCTCCCGGCACATCGATCTTCCCGGTTCCGCGCCCGATCCAGAGGTTTGCGCGCTGCCCTCCGATGCCGCGACTGCACGAACACGCCGCGACGCGGCGAATTGACAAGATCATTTTGTTCCAGATAACAAGGCAATAGAAGCAAGAATATTGCGCCATCGATTCCCGAGGCCCCGATGACCGAGACACCGCGCGACATGCCCTGGCTCTTCCGCACCTATGCCGGGCATTCCACCGCCGCCGCCTCCAACGCGCTCTACCGCGCCAATCTCTCGCGCGGGCAGACGGGCCTTTCGGTCGCCTTCGACCTGCCCACCCAGACGGGCTACGACAGCGACCATGCCCTTGCCCGTGGCGAGGTCGGCAAGGTGGGCGTGCCGGTCTGCCATCTGGGCGACATGCGCCGCCTCTTCGAGGGCATCCCGCTGGAGCGGATGAACACCTCGATGACGATCAACGCCACCGCGCCCTGGCTGCTGGCGCTCTATGTCGCGGTGGCCGAGGAACAGGGCGCCGACATCGCAGCGCTGCAAGGCACGGTGCAGAACGACATCATCAAGGAATACCTCAGCCGCGGCACCTATATCTGCCCGCCCAAGCCCTCGTTGCGGATGATCAGCGATGTCGCCGCCTGGACGCAGGCGCATCTGCCTAAATGGAACCCGATGAACGTGTGTTCCTACCACCTGCAGGAGGCCGGCGCGACGCCCGAGCAGGAGCTGGCCTATGCGCTGGCCACCGCGCAGGCCGTGCTCGACGACCTGAAGGGCAAGGTCGCGGCCGAGGATTTCCCCGCCATGGTGGGGCGCATCAGCTTCTTCGTGAACGCAGGGATCCGCTTCGTCACCGAGTTGTGCAAGATGCGCGCCTTCACCGAGTTGTGGGACGAGATCTGCCGCGAGCGCTATGGCGTGGAAGACCCGAAATACCGCCGCTTCCGCTATGGCGTGCAGGTCAACAGCCTCGGGCTGACCGAACAGCAGCCCGAGAACAACGTCTACCGCATCCTGCTGGAGATGCTGGCGGTGACGCTCTCGAAATCGGCCCGCGCCCGGGCCGTGCAACTGCCCGCCTGGAACGAGGCGCTGGGACTGCCGCGCCCCTGGGACCAGCAATGGTCGCTTCGGATGCAGCAGATACTCGCCTATGAGACCGACCTGCTGGAATACGGCGACCTCTTCGACGGCAGCCCGGTGGTGGCGGCGAAGGTCGAGGCGCTGAAGGACGGCGCGCGCGCGGAACTCGCACAGATCGACGCGATGGGCGGCGCGGTGGCGGCCATCGAGCACATGAAAGCGCGGCTGGTGGAAAGCAACGCCGAGCGCATCGCGCGGGTCGAATCGGGCGAGACGGTCGTCGTGGGCGTGAACCGCTGGCAGGCGGGCGAGCCCTCGCCGCTCGCCTCGGGGCCCGAGGCGATCATGCTGGCGGACCCCGAGGCCGAGGCCGATCAGGTGGCGCGCCTTGCCGCATGGCGCGCCGCGCGCGACGAGGTCGCAGTGCAGGCGGCATTGGCCGGTCTGCGCCGTGCGGCTGCCTCGGGCGAGAACATAATGCCCCCCTCGCTCGCGGCGGCCCGGGCCGGGGCCACGACGGGCGAATGGGGCGACATGCTGCGCGCGGCCTTCGGGCACTACCGCGCGCCCACCGGCGTGGCGCGCGCGCCCTCGAACCGCACCGAGGGGCTGGAGGAGTTGCGCGCCGCCGTCGATGCCGTCTCGGACAGGCTGGGGCGCAGGCTGACGTTCCTCGTCGGCAAGCCGGGGCTCGACGGCCATTCGAACGGCGCCGAGCAGATCGCCGCGCGCGCACGCGACTGCGGCATGGAGATCCGCTACGAGGGCATTCGCCTGACCCCCGCGGAGATCGTGGCGGGTGCCGGAGAGGCGCATGTCATCGGCCTGTCGATCCTCTCGGGCTCGCATCTGCCCTTGGTAGGCGAGGTGCTGGAGGGGCTGCGCGCGGCGGGGCTCGGTCATGTGCCGGTGGTGGTGGGCGGCATCATCCCCGAGGCGGACGCCGCCCAGCTGCGCGAGATGGGCGTGGCGCGCATCTACACGCCCAAGGATTTCGCGCTCAACACCATCATGGCCGATATCGTCGCGCTGGCCAAACCGGCGCCGGTGGCCGCCGAATAGACCAGCGCCTCAAACTCCGTGGCGGCGCGAATAGGCGTTCGGCGCGGGCGGCTGCCAGCCTTCCAGCGCCCCCTCCGGGGGCGTGAACACCTCCACCTTCAGCGGAAAACAGGGCGTGGTATCCGAAGAATGCTCGGCCCCGCAATCGCCCCCCGGGCAGGCCGAAAGCGCGCCGAGGAGATCGATCTCGGCGAAAAACTCGATGAAGTCGCCCGGGCGCACCGGGCTCGCCTTCATGAAATACTCGCCCGTCTCGCGGGTGAAACCGGTGCACATGAAGACGTTGAGCACGTCATGCACATGCGCCTCGGCCTCGTGCAGCGCCATCCCCGTCTCCGCTGCCAGCGCGCGCGTGAGGTTCGAGTGGCAGCAGAGGTGATACTCGCCCCCCATCAGCAGGCAGTTGGTATAGGGGTCGCAGCGCGTGCCGATCACGTCGTGCACCGCGCCGCCGTATGCGTCGATCCCATACCAGTCGAGCGTGTCCTCGACGATGGTCGCCACGGGCCGCAGGTGGGGAAACGAGGACCAGAGCCGGTCCCCAGTGCTTACATGGGTGCCGTTGAGCGCGCGCGTCTTGCCGGAATAGAAGCGCTCGGAGAGGTCGGCGGCATGCCACAGGTTCAGGTCACCCACCTGCGGGCCATCCACGCTGGTGATGCGGAAGAAGCTGCCCGCCGGCACCCGGAAGCACCGCCCGTCGCGCGGCGGCACGATCACCTCGGCAGTCTTCCGCGCCTGCTGTCGCGCCGCGGCATAGAGCGCGAGATCCGGCCCGGGCAGGCGATCCGTGGGGTAGCAG
>PHEG01000192.1 GCA_002842835.1 Alphaproteobacteria bacterium HGW-Alphaproteobacteria-2
CGAGGTCGGCCAGCGTGATGCGGTCGAGGTACCCGTAGAAGGCTCCAAGCGCGCCCTCGATGCTTCTGTGCAGCGGGCAGAGGCCGCGGATCGGGCAGGCGTCAGCGCGGCCATCTGCGCAGGTGTCGAAACATTCGGTGAAGGGGACCTCGCCTTCCAGCGCCCGGAATACCGCACCCACGGAGATCTCGTTCGCGGGCCGCGCAAGACGGATGCCGCCGCCCCGGCCGCGCAGCGTGGCGAGAAAGCCGCGCTGCGCCAGCGCGTGCACCACCTGTGCCAGATGGTTGGGCGAGGTGTTGCAGCGCTCGGCGATATCGGTGCGGCGCACGAGGGTATCCTCGTTGAGCGCGCAGTACATCAGCGCCCGCATGGCGATGTCGGTGCGTATGGTCAGCCGCATTGCCGCCTCTCCCCGAAGCTGCGGGCAGCATACAGCTTTGACCTGCGCGCGACTTGATTTAGATCAGGTGGCCGCCACTGCGCCGAGGGCGTCCATCACCCGCACCAGTTCGGCGCTGATGCCCGGCTCGGAGAGCGCGTGCCCGGCAGCGGCCACCATGCGCAGGTCGGCGCGCGGCAGCCCGGCAGCCAGGCGCGCCGCAGCGGCTGGCGGGCAGATCATGTCGTAGCGGCCCTGCACGATGGTGGCCGGGACATGGGCGATGCGCGGCAGATCGTGCAGGATCTGTCCGTCGCGGGCGAGAAAGCCGCCATGATGAAAATAGTGATTCTCGATGCGCGCGAAGGCGCGGGCATAGTCCGGCGGGCTCTCGCCGCCGCCGCTGCCTTCGAGTGCCGCGAGTGCGTTTTCCCAGCGTACCCAGGCCTGCGCGCAGCGCGCCGACTCGGCGGCATCGGCCCCGAAGAGGCGCCGATGGTAGCCCGCGATCGGGTCGGCGCGCTCGGCGCTGGGCAGCGGCGCCAGGAAGCGCTTCCATTCCTCGGGCCAGAAGAGCGCCGCGCCGCCGCGATAGAACCAGTCGAGTTCGGCCTGCGTCATCAGAAAGACGCCGCGCAGCACCAGATGGCGCACGCGCGCGGGGTGGGCCTGCGCATAGAGCAGCGCCAGCGTCGCCCCCCAGGAGCCGCCGAACACCACCCAATCCGAAATGCCGAGCGTCTGCCGGATGGTTTCGACATCGGCCACCAGATGCTGAGAGGTATTTGCCTCGACGCTGGCGTGCGGCCTCGAGCGCCCGCAGCCGCGCTGGTCGAAGAGCACCACGCGCCAGTGTCCGGGCGCGAAGTAGCGCCGCATCGCCGGGCTGCATCCGCCCCCTGGCCCGCCGTGCAGCACCACCACTGCCGGGCCCTTCGGATTGCCGCATTGCTCGACATACAGCCGGTGTCCGTCGCCCACATCGACGATGCGCTGGTCAAAGGGCTCCACTAGAGGGTGGAGCATCCGGTGTGCGCGCATTTTACTCGCGGACCTGTCCATCGGCGCCTTATATGGTGCGAATGAGGCTGTTGCTCAGTGTCTCAGGAGAGACGGGAGATGTCCATGCAGTCCGGTGCCAGCACGATCGACCCCGGCGAGGTGGCGAAGTTCGAGGCGATGGCCGCCGAATGGTGGGATCCGGTCGGCAAGTTCCGTCCGCTCCACATGATGAACCCCTGTCGGCTGGACTACATCGCGGCGCAGATCGCCGCCGAGTTCGGGCGCGACCGCTCTGCGCCAACTCCCTTTGCCGGGCTCAGGCTTCTGGACATCGGCTGCGGTGGCGGGCTGCTCTCGGAGCCGATGGCGCGGCTCGGGGCCGATGTGGTGGGCGCCGATGCCGCGGGCGGCAACATCGCCGTGGCACGCCTTCATGCCGAGCAGTCGGGGCTTGCCATCGACTACCGCCACACCGCCGCCGAGAGCCTGGCCGCGGCGGGCGAGCGCTTCGACGTCGTGCTGGCGCTGGAGGTGATCGAGCATGTCGCGGATCCGCCCGCCTTCATGGCTGCCTGCCGGGATCTTCTGCGCCCGGGCGGGCTGATGATCGCCTCGACCATCAACCGCACGGCGCGCAGCTTTGCCATGGCCATCGTCGGCGCCGAATGGGTGCTGCGCTGGCTTCCGAAGGGCACGCATGACTGGCGCCGCTTCGTGACTCCCGACGAAATGGCGGGGCTGATGCGCGGTGCGGGGCTCGACCCCGTGGACCGCAAGGGCATGGTCTTCGACCCGCTCAGGGCCGAATGGCGGCTCTCGGCGCGCGATCTGGCGGTCAACTACACCGCCGCGGCGGTGCGGCGGGCGACATGAGCGCAGAGTTTACCTGCCGCACGGTTCCCAGCGCGCGGGACATGGCCTAGCCTCGTGCCATGACGACGCTGCTCTACACTCATGATGCCAGCCTGGACCATGTCACGCCCCGGGGACACCCCGAGCGTGTGGCGCGCATCGAGGCTGTGACCGGGGCCCTCGCTGCGCCCGGCTTCGCGGCGCTCGAGCGGCGGCAGGCGCCGCTGGCGGAGGATGGCCTGTTGAGGCTCTGCCACCCGCAGACGCATCTCGACGCCATCGCCGCGGCGCTGCCCGCCGAAGGCGCGGCACCGCTCGACCCGGATACCTGGGTCTCGCCCGGCTCGGACGCGGCGGCACGCCGTGCGGCTGGGGCGGTGGCGGCAGCCGTCGATGCGGTGCTTTCGGGCGAGGCGGCGAACGCCTTCTGCGCCCTGCGCCCGCCAGGTCACCACGCCGAGGCAGAGCGCGCGATGGGCTTCTGCCTCTACGGTTCGGCGGCGATCGGCGTGCGTCACGCGCTCGCGAAGCACGGGCTTGCACGGGTCGCGGTTGTCGATTTCGATGTGCACCACGGCAACGGCACGCAGGCGCTCTTGTGGGATGTTCCGGGCGCCTTCTATGGCTCGAGCCACGAGATGCCGCTCTTCCCGGGCACAGGGCAGGCTTCGGAGACGGGTGCCCGGGGAGAGGTGGTCAATGCGCCGCTGCGCGCGGGCGACGGGGGCAGAGCGTTCCGGGCAGCCTGGGAGGAGCGTATCCTGCCGCGTCTTGCGGCATTCTCCCCGGAGTTGGTCATCGTCTCGGCGGGCTTCGATGCGCATCGCGCCGACCCGCTGGCCAATCTGATGCTGGGAGCGGAGGATTTCCGCTGGGTCACGCGAGCGATCTGCACTGTGGCCGGGGCCCATGCCGACGGACGCTTGGTTTCGCTGCTGGAAGGCGGCTATGATCTGGACGCGCTGGCACAAAGTGCGTCGGCGCATGTCGAGGTTCTGATGGAGCGGGGCGCATGAGCGAAAGTCCGGTGGCGGAGCTGAGCTTCGAGGAAGCGATCCGCGCGCTCGAGCAGGTGGTCGCGCGGCTCGAGTCTGGCGATGTGCCGCTCGAGGAGTCGATCACGCTCTACGACCGGGGCGCGCAGCTTCGGGCGCATTGCGAGGCGAAACTGCGCGCGGCGCAGGAGAAGGTCGAGCAGATCGTGCGCGATGCCGAGGGGCCTTCCTCGTGGTCGAGGGCGCGCGGCTGCACGGAGTAGATGCCGCGGGCGCGCTGCGCGCCGGCGCGGCGGTGGAATGCCTGCATGCCTACAGCCTGGTGCATGACGATCTGCCCTGCATGGACGACGATGACCTGCGCCGTGGCCAGCCTACGGTGCATGTGAAATGGGACGAGGCCACCGCCGTTCTGGCGGGCGACGGATTGCAGACGCTGGCCTTCGAGCTTCTCGCCGACCCGGCCACCGCGCCCGACCCGGCGCGGCGCGTGGCGCTGCTGGCGGGGCTTGCCGCCGCCTCGGGGGTGCGCGGCATGGTGGGCGGGCAGGCCGCCGACATCGCGGCGGAGAGGGCGACGGTTCCCCTGACGCTCGACGAGATCACCGCGCTCCAGGCGGGCAAGACCGGTGCGCTCATCCGCTTCTCGGGCGAGGCGGGGCCGCTGATGGCCGGCGCCGATCCGGGGCCGATGCGTGCCTATGCCACGGCCCTGGGCATTGCCTTCCAGATCGCCGACGACATCCTCGACGTGGAAGGCGATGCGGGCAAGGCGGGCAAGCGGCTGCGCAAGGACGCCGCCGCGGGCAAGGCGACGTTCGTTTCGCTGTTGGGGCTTGCCGGAGCCAGG
>PHEG01000193.1 GCA_002842835.1 Alphaproteobacteria bacterium HGW-Alphaproteobacteria-2
GTCATAGGCCTCGTCGATCGCCGCCTGCAGTGCCTCGCGCTCGCGGATGTATTCACCGCGGATGTAGATGTAACAGGCATGCGCCCCCATCGCGAAGGAGGCGATCAGGCAGCCCTCGACCAGCGTGTGCGGGTCGTGGCGCATGATCTCGCGGTCCTTGCAGGTGCCGGGCTCGGACTCGTCGGCGTTGACCACAAGATAGGCGGGTCTGCCGTCGCTCTCCTTCGGCATGAACGACCACTTCAGCCCGGTGGGAAAGCCCGCCCCGCCGCGCCCGCGCAGACCCGAGGCCTTCATCTCGCTCACGATCCAGTCGCGGCCCTTGGCGAGGATCTCCTTCGTGCCGTCCCAGTGGCCGCGTGCCCGCGCACCCGCGAGGCTGCGGTCGTGCATCCCGTAGAGATTGGTGAAGATGCGGTCTTCGTCCTTCAGCATCGCGTCATGCTCCGTCCCTGCGCCGCGTGCGCCATACCCGCGCGAGCACGATCAGCGCCCAGGTGAAGGCGGCCAGCGCCGCCAGATCGAACAGGAAAACGAAGCGCACCGGCCAGCCCAGATGCCCGCCCAGCGCCTGCACCGCCAGCCAGACCAGCATGGTGACGATCACCACCCCGGCGGCGAGGCGAACCTGCCCCCGCTGGCGTTCCCCGCCCGTCTGCGGCCGCTTTTCCATCATTGCCTCAGTAGACGCCACCCTTGTCCACCTTTCTCGAAAACTCTGTTTCGCCGCCTGCGGCCAGCGTCTTCGCCTGCCCCACCCAGTCGTCGCGGCTGACACGGCCCTTGAAACGCACCAGATGTTCGTCGGCCCAGGCGACCTCCTCGGCGCTCCAGGACGAGATCTGGTCGTAGTGCCACACGCCCCTGGCGTTCAGTTCCTGTTCGAGCTTGGGGCCCACGCCCTTGATCTTCTTCAGGTCGTCGCCCTTGCCGCCACGCGGCGCGGACAGCAGTTCGGGCGCCCGGCCAGCCCGAGCCTGTGCCGTGCCGACGGCCGCCGGTGCAGCCACCGCAGCAGGCGCGGGTTTGGCGGGCTCGGGGCGCGCCACAGCGGCTTCGGCACGCCCGGACGGCTCGGCGCTGCACAAAAGCCGCGGCAAGAGCCACATGCCGCCCAGCGCCACCGCCGCACCCAGCAGAACGGCCACGAGTATCCACACACCGAACTGCAGCCGCGCCGCGTACACAACCAGCAGCCCGATCAGGATCGCGAGTGCGGCACACACGCCCCGGCAGCGCTGCGCGCTGGTGAATTGGTCAAGAAACATTGGCCGTCCTCCCGTTGCCAAGCACACCGGGCGTCCGGCGCGGACAGGGCATATGGCCCCGCCCAGCCTCCGGGCTCCCGTTCGCTGCGCGATGGTCCGGTCTCATGCCAACTCCTGCCAGGGGTTCGGGGGCGTCAGTAGACGTCACCCTTCTTTACCCGCTTCGAAAATTCCGTCTGTCCGCCCGCGGCAAGCAGCTTTGCCTGTTCCACCCAGTTGTCGCGGCCGATGCGGCCCTTGAACTTCACCAGGTTCGCATCGACCCAGGCCACTTCCTCCGCGTTCCAGGAGGCGATCTGCGCGAAATGCCACACGCCCAGATCGTTCAGCGCCTTCTCGAGCCCGGGGCCCACACCCTTTATCTGCTTCAGATCGTCCGCCTTGCCAGCCTTCGGCGCCGCGAACAGGGCCGGCTTTCCGGGCTCGACGGCTTCAGCCGTCCTGGCGGCGGTTTTCGCCTTTGCCTTTGGCTTCGCCAACGCACCAGACGGTGCCGGACCGTCACGCCAGGGCGCGCGCAGCGCCACCTCGCTGCCGTCGATGCGTTTCACCGTGTCGCCGATCGCCGTCGCCAGCGTCACCGATGCGTTGGCGGGCAGGCGCCCCTTCTCCCAGCCCTTGAGCGTGGTCGGCCCACCCAGCGGCTCGGAGGCGAAGCGCCCGTTCTGCGGCCCCGGCGGCGGCACGCGGCCCGCGGCCAGCTCGTCGATGATCCAGGCGAGCCTTTCCGCCGTCAGATCCTCGTAATAGTCCTTGCCGATCTGTGCCATGGGCGCGTTCGTGCAAGCGCCAAGACACTCGACCTCCTCCCACGAGAACTTGCCGTCCGCACTGAGCGTATGGGGAATTTCCGCGATCTTCTCGCGGCAGACGCCGACCAGATCCTCCGAACCGCAGAGCATGCAGGGCGTGGTGCCGCATATCTGGATGTTCGCCACGCTGCCGACGGGATGGAGCTGGAACATGAAGTAGAAGGTGGCGACCTCCAGGGCGCGGATGTAGTCCATCCCCAGCATCCGCGCCACATGCTCGATCGCCGGGCGGGTGAGCCAGCCCTCCTGCTCCTGGGCACGCCACAGAAGCGGGATGATCGCGCTGGCCTGCCGGCCCTCGGGGAACTTCGAGAGCTGCGCCTCCGCCCAGGCATGGTTGGCGGGAGTGAAGGCAAAGCTCTCGGGCTGGTCGCGGTGCAGTCGGCGCAGCATCAGACGGTCGCTCCGAAAAGTGCCGCCAGGGCGACCGCCGCAACCACGGCAGCCGCGACACCGGCGGCGAAGTGTTTCATCCAGGCGTGCCCGGCGCGGGCATAGATCACGGCGTCCGCCAGCCCCATGAAGGCGAATACGGCGAAGAGCACCGCGATCACCTTGAGATCGGCATAGACCGTGGCCCCCAGCGCCAGCGCCGCGAAGGCGATGTAGCGGTCGGCCATCACCTGCGGCAACTGCTCGGCACGGTGGTTGACGGCGGCCATGCCGCGCACGGGATCGCGCAGGAACAGCATCGCCAGCGCCCCGGTGACGAGGATGCCGAGCGCGGAGCCCGCTATGGCAAGCGTGACGAGGCTCACCGGTCGATCTCCCCGAAGACCACATCCAGCGAGCCTATGATCGCCGCGACGTCGGCCAACTGATGCCCACGCGCGATGTGATCCATCGCCTGCAGATGCAGGAAGCCCGGCGCGCGCAGCTTGGCGCGGTAGGGCCGGTTCGTGCCGTCGGCCACCAGATAGACGCCGAACTCGCCCTTGGGCGCCTCCACCGCGGCATAGACCTCGCCTGCGGGAACGTGGAAGCCCTCGGTATAGAGCTTGAAGTGATGGATCAGCGCCTCCATCGAGGTCTTCATCTCGGCGCGCGGCGGCGGCGATAACTTGCCGCGGGCCATCACCTCGCCCGGCTCGGCGTTCAGCTTCTCGATGCACTGGAGGATGATCTTCACGCTCTCGCGCATCTCGGCCATGCGCACCAGATAGCGGTCGTAGCAGTCGCCGTTCTTGCCGACGGGGATCTTGAAATCGAACTCGTCGTAGCACTCGTAGGGCTGCGCACGGCGCAGGTCCCAGGCGAGGCCCGAGCCGCGCACCATCACGCCGGAGAAGCCCCAGTCGAGGATGTCCTTCTCGCTCACCACGCCGATATCGGCGTTGCGCTGCTTGAAGATGCGGTTCTCCGATCCTGATGCACGCCGCCGGGGCGGAAATAGGCGGCATGGAGCCGCGCCCCGCAGGCGCGCTCGTAGAAGACCATCAACTTCTCGCGCTCCTCAAAGCCCCACAAGGGCGGCGTCAGCGCGCCCACGTCCATCGCCTGCGTGGTGACGTTCAGCAGGTGATTCAGCACCCGCCCAATTTCTGAGTAGAGCACCCGGATCAGGCTGCCCCGGCGCGGCACCTCAACCCCGGTCAGCTTCTCGATCGCCAGGCACCAGGCGTGTTCCTGGTTCATCGGCGCGACATAGTCGAGCCGGTCGAAATAGGGCAGGTTCTGCAGATAGGTGCGGCTCTCCATCAGCTTCTCGGTGCCACGGTGCAGCAGCC
The DNA here is from genome assembly GCA_002842835.1 of Alphaproteobacteria bacterium HGW-Alphaproteobacteria-2. Classification (GTDB taxonomy): domain Bacteria; phylum Pseudomonadota; class Alphaproteobacteria; order Rhodobacterales; family Rhodobacteraceae; genus PHEG01. Next base: position 3,808 of record PHEG01000193.1, read on the forward strand.
CGATATGCGGGTCGCAACGCTCGACGATTTCGCCGTCAAGCTCCAAAACAAGCCGCAGAACACCATGTGCAGCAGGGTGTTGCGGGCCGAAGTTGATGTTGAAGTTGCGGATCCGCTGCTCGCCCGTCAGCGCGTCCTCGAAACCCTTGCCGCCATCCATCACGCACCGCTCCCCAGCTTTTCGCTGAGCGCAGCCATGACCAGCATCCACAGGAGCCCGCCGCCGGGCATGTAGCCGTATCCGTAGCCCATCATTTCGCCTCCTTGCCCTTCTCGTCGCCGGGCAGGATGTACTTGGCCCCTTCCCAGGGGCTCATGAAATCGAACTGCCGGTATTCCTGCACCAGATTCACCGGCTCGTAGACGACGCGCTTCTGGGTCTCGTCGTAGCGCACCTCGGTGTAGCCCGTGGTGGGGAAGTCCTTGCGCAACGGATGGCCCCGGAAACCATAGTCGGTCAGGATGCGCCGCAGGTCGGGGTGGCCCGAGAAGAGGATGCCGAACATGTCGAACACCTCGCGCTCGAACCAGTTGGCGGCGGGGTGGATGGCGGAGATCGAGGGCACCCGCTCGTCCTCGCGCACGGCTGCCTTAACCCGGATGCGCTGGTTGCGATACATCGA
>PHEG01000194.1 GCA_002842835.1 Alphaproteobacteria bacterium HGW-Alphaproteobacteria-2
GGGAATTCGGCTATGTTTCGGCACGATTGCGCCTTGCTTTCGACGATTCGCGGCGAGAGCGTGACGACATGTAAAGAGTGTGGCAACCGTCTCCCCCCCAAGCAAAACACAGACAGGAACCCGACCATGACCAAGATGATCGAAAAAGCCCGCACCGGCCGTCTGAACGCTCTCGAGGGCCGCGCCGCGCGCACCTCGCTGCACCGCGCCCAGAGCCACTCCGGACTGCGCTTCGCCGTAGCGCGCGAAGTCGAGCCGGTTCGCTTCATCTCGGCGCGCGCACGCGGCGCCATGGGCGCCTACCTCCAGTAACGCCCGTCCAAATCCCCCCGGCAAGACGCCCGGCTGCTCGGCCGGGCGTTTTTCTTTTGTGGAGGTCCGGAATCAGCGGGTAGGTGCGCCGATGGCGATCGCCCGGACCGGCGAGCCCGAGGCCCCGCGTGAGCGCAGCGGCAGGATCATCGCGCAGGACGTCCAAGCGCCATCCGCCGCGATCTCCTTCAGCCGCGCGTTCTGGATGTTGTGGATCCCGTTCACGGCGAGATTCAGATGGTGGATGACGAAGGGCAGCCCCTCGTCCATGCCCTGCGGCGGCATCGCCTGACCCGTGAGCTGGCCATCGGCAACCGGGTCGGTGAAGGGATTGTCGAGCGCCACCAGCACCGCATGGCGCCCCGCCAGCAGTTCAGCGCCGTCCTGCGCCAGCCCGGGGCCCATGGTGTAATAGCGCTGCGAGGCCTGCGCATCGTCCCAGAGCGCGCCCCAGCCGGTGTGGATAAGCACCACGTCGCCCGGCTGGATGCCGCGTGCGCCCAGCCCCTGCGCCGCCAGCATCGCCTCGATGTCGGCGGCGGTGACCAGCGTCCCGGGCTCCAGCGGTGCGCCACCATTGAGATGTGCTGCCGCGTCGAGCAGCACCGCCGAGGTGACGATGGGCGCGGCCTGCTCCATCCCGAGCTTGAGGAGCGGGCTGTCCGGCGTGGGCTTCACCTCGGCTTGGGTGGCGCCGCCGTAATAGGTCGCGGCGTGGCGCGTGCCGGGAATGCCCACTGTGGGCCTGTATTCATAGACCAGCGGCACACCGAAGGGCGATTGCGGCATATCATTCGCGCGGATGTGGCTCAGTTCGTAGAGTTTCGCGCCCGGCGCGGCCAGATGCGCGGCGCAGCGCATCCAGGTGCCCGGGCCCTGCGTGTTGCCCATCCCCATCTGGTCGCCTTCGCTCCAGGGGCCCAGCGGCGTGAGATCCGCCGCGCGGCGCAGCACCTCCTCAGGCTCGGCCGCGAGGCCCGGAAGTGCGAGCGCCGCCAGCGCCGCGGTAGTTGTGAGCAGTCGTTTCAGCATCGGTCCTTCTCCCTGTCTTGACCCCGGCGGGGGCGGTTGGCCCGTCTCAGCGCGCCATCTGGGCGGGAAGCCATGTGCCGACATCGGGCACCGCGACGATGAGCGCGAGGACGAGAAGTTTCAGCATCACGAAGGGTGCCACAGCGGCATAGATCTGCAACATGCGGATCTCGGGCGGCGCCACGCCGCGCATCACGAAGAGCAGAAGTCCGAAGGGCGGCGTCAGCAGCCCGATCTCCATCGTCAAGAGATAGACGAGCCCAAGGATCAGCGGCTCGATCCCGGCCGCTGCGGCCAGGGGGACGAAGATAGGCACGGTGACCATCAGCATGCTCACCTGGTCGATGAAGAACCCGAGGAAGAGCAGGATGGCGATCATTCCCAGCAGCACCTCCAGGGGCGTGAGCCCCATGCCGCCGATCATGCCCACCAGCCCCGCGGTGGCGCCCGAGAAGCTGAGCACCTGCGCGAAGGTCTGACTCGAGGCGATTATGAAGAGGATCATCACCGAAAGCTTCACCGTCTCCATCAGCGCGCTGCCGAGCGTGGCCAGGCTGAGCGACCGGTAGCCCGCCGCCACGGCGAGTGCCGCGATGCAGCCCAACGCCGCGCTCTCGGTGGGCGTGGCGAGACCGGCGAGCAGGCTGCCGATCACCACCGCGAAAAGCGCCGAAAGCGGCAGGACATGGGTGAAGAACGGCCCCCAGCGTTCGCGAAGGGTGAGGTCGGGCTCGTCGTCGGGCGGTGCGAGGCCCGGGTCGGCTTTGCAGCGCGCAACGATATAGATCACGAAGAGAACCGAAAGCAGCAGTGCAGGCACCACCCCCGCCAGCAGCAGCCCGGCAATGGAAATGCCCGCGAGGCTGCCCACCAGCACGGCGAGCGCCGAGGGCGGGATCAGCATGGCGATGGCACCCGACGCCATGATCGGCCCCATCGCCATGCTGGGGTGATAGCCCTTCCGCAGCATCTGCGGCAGCAGCGTCGAGCCCAGCATCGCCGTGTTGGCAATGGTCGAACCCGAGAGCGCGGCAAAGATCGTGCCGCCAAAGACGGTGACAACGGAGAGCCGCCCGGGGATGCGCGTGATAACCCGGTCCACCGCGTCGATTGCGCGATGCGCAACGCGCGAGTGAAACAGAAGCTCACCCATCAGGATGAAGAGCGGGATCGGGGCAAGCTGGAAGTTCGTCACCGTGGTCGCGGCGTTGCGTGCAAGCTGGATCAGCCCGCGCTCGCCGCCCAGAACCTCCCATGCGCCGATCACCGTAACGACGAGAAAGGCGAAGGCCACCGGCAGTCCGAGCAGCAGAAGCGCCCCGAGCCCGCACAGCATCAGCGCGAGCGTGATCTCCCAACCCATCGCTCAGAGCCCCATCAGGCGGCGGTCGCCAGCCGCGGCAGGGCGCAGGAGACGGCGCAGGAACTCGACCAGGATCAGCGCCATGGCGAGCGGCGCGATGGAGAGCAGCCACCACTCGGGGAAGATGAAGGACGCCCGCACCATCGAGCCGCGCGCCATCGAGCGAGCGGCAGCCTCGAGCGCATACCACAGGAACACTGCCGAAACGGCAGCACCCATCAGGTTGGCCAGCGCCTCGAAGAGCCGCCTCCAACCCGGCCCAAGCGCCGTGACCACCAGATCGACCGAGACATGGGCGTTCTTCGCCAGAACCCAGGGCGCTGCCAGGAAGGTGGCGGCGAGCAGCCCGTATTCGATGAGTTCCAGCAACCCGTAGATTGCCGTCCCGAAGCCGTTGCGCAGCACCACATTCACCGGGATCGCGAGCGCGATGGCGGCAAAGATCGCCGCTGCAAGCCATGCCAGCGCCAGCAGCACCCGGTCGAAGAGACGGTCGAGAAGGGTGAGCACCCGGAACATTTGCGGGGGCTGTCAGCCGCCGAGGCAGGGTGCGAGCGCCTCGGCAAGGGCGGGATCGGCGGTGTGCACCACCTTCCAGCCCTCGCGCTGCGCCGTCTCGACCCAGAGCGCGGCGTCGGCTCCCTCGAGCGCGATCGTCTCGATGCCCGCCGCGGCCTGCTTGCGCCGCTCCTCCGCGTTGATCTCGATGTTGCGCGCGTTCAGCGCCTCTGCGTGGCGCGCGCCCGCTTCCAGCAAGGCGCGTTGCGCGTCGTCCAGCGCGTTCCAGGTATCGAGGTTGATCAGGAAATTGACGTCCATCTGATAGAACCCCGGATCAACCCGGTATTTCGTATGCGCCTCCCAGCCGAGGTCGAGCACCCCCTGCAGCGGCCATCCGTAACCATCGATCGCACCACGCTCGAGCGCGGCATAGACCTCGCCCGGCGCCGTCTGCACCAGCGTCGCGCCCAGCGCCTCGAACATGGCGCGATAGACCGGCGTGGTGCGGATCGTGAGTCCCGTGAGATCGGCACCCGAGATGGGCTTCGTCAAGTAGAGGTGAAAGGGCACGTGATCGCCGGTGCGCGCGAGCAGCTTCACATTCATCTCGCTCTGGTGGCGCGCGTCCATCAGCGCGAAACAGCCGTTGGCGCGCTGCTCCTGTACGGTATTGGTGGCGAGATGCAGCGCATCCGCCCAAGGCAGCAGCCGGGTGTAGAAGGCCGAGGTGACATTGGCGATGTCCACGACACCCGTGGAGACGGCGTTGCCCGCCTCGAAGGGCGGCATGGCCTCGGGCCCGCCGATCACGTCAATCTGCACCACCCCCCTGCCGTTCTCGTTCACCCACGCGACGAAGGGCTCGAAGGCGCGCGTGCCCACCGTGCCGAAAACGAAGGCCGAGACGGCGCGCAACCGCACCTCCCCGGCCGCCGCGGGCAGCGCCGCGAGCAGCGCCGCCGCAAGGATCGCAAGCCGTTTCATCAACTGTCTCCACTTTTCGAAGGGGCGGTCCCCCGCGCTGCCTTCCAGCCCTCGGCCTGCGCGGCGGCGAGCCAGTCGGCTGCCACTCCGCCTTCGAAGGCAATGGTCTGGATGCCCGCCTCGGTCTGGCGCCTCAACTCATCGGCGCTGGTAGCGACGTTGTCGGTATTGGTGGCCTCGATCACCTGAGCTCCTTCCTCCAGCACGGCGCGCTGCTCATCGGTCAGCCCGTTCCAAACATCGAGGTTGACGAGGAAATTCACGTCCACCTGGTAGAAGCCCGGATCGACGCGATACTTGGTCTGCTCGTGCCAGCCGAGGTCGAGCACGCCCTGGCTCGGCCAGCCGTAGCCGTCGATCGCACCGCGCTCGAGCGCGGAATAGACCTCGCCCGGCGCC
>PHEG01000195.1 GCA_002842835.1 Alphaproteobacteria bacterium HGW-Alphaproteobacteria-2
CGCCAGAGCCTCGCCGGGATGGCCGCGCGCGCCTACCCCGACCGGATCGGGTCGCACCGGGCGGGCGACGCACCGCGCTTCGTGCTCTCGGGCGGGCGCGGCGCGGTGGTGGGGCCGGGCGACGCGCTGGGCGCGGCCCGGCTGGTTGTCGCTACCGATCTCGACGGCGGGGGAGCCGAGGCGCGCATCCGGCAGGGCGTGGCGATCTCCGAGGCGGAACTGCGCGGGCTTTTTTCCGGGCGCATCGAATGGGTCGATGTCTGCCGCTGGTCGCGCCGCGCGCGCCGGGTGGAGGCGCGGCGGCAGGAGCGGCTGGGGGCGCTGGTGCTGGACGACCGCATCTGGCGCGACTGCCCGCCCGAGCGGCTGGCCGGGGCGGCGCTGGAGGGCGTGCGCGACCTCGGGCTCGGCGCGCTCGACTTCTCGCGTCCGGCACGGCTTCTGCAGGCGCGGGTGGAGTTCCTGCGCACCCAGGGCGAGGACATGCCGGATTTTTCGGATGCCGGGCTTCTGGCGGAGGCAGAAGCGTGGCTGCTGCCCTTCCTGCCGGGCTGCCGCACGGCGGAGGACCTCGCCCGTCTGGCGCCCGCGGCCTTTATCGCCCCCACGGGCACGCGGGTGGCAATCGACTATGGCCCTGAGGGCCCGGAGATCGCGATTCGGATGCAGGAGATGTTCGGGCTCGCCGAGCATCCCTGCGTGGGTCCCGCCCGGCTGCCGCTGCGCATCACGCTCATGAGCCCGGCGCAGCGCCCCTTGCAGGTGACATCCGATCTCCCTGGGTTCTGGGCTGCTTCCTATGCGGAGGTGCGCCGCGACATGCGCGGGCGCTACCCGCGCCATCCGTGGCCGGAAAACCCGGCCGAGGCCGTGCCCACGCGCCGCGCCAAGCCGCGCGGCACCTGAACTGGCTCAACGCGCTGTGGTCAGTGGACGTTGACCGGGGCGAGGTCGTTCTGCCGGGCGAGGATGAAGGCCAGTTCGCGGTTGCCCACCAGCGCGAGGCGCTGGCCGTCGGCGTCGTGCACGGCATAGACCGTGCCATCGGCGGGGGCATTGGCACGCAACTCCTGCGGCAGGTCCGGTTCATCTCGTAGCGCTGATCCATCTGCCTCACCCCTTTCTGATCGAGATCGTCTGCACCAACTGCTCGGGCAGTGCCCGTTTCAGGTCGATGTGCAGCAACCCGTTCTCCAGCACCGCGCCGGCCACCTCCACGCCCTCGGCCAGCACGAAGCTGCGCTGGAACTGCCTGGCGGCGATGCCGCGGTGCAGGAACACGCGCTCCTTGTCATCCTCGGCGGCGCGACCGCGGATCACGAGCTGGCGGTCCTCGACCGTGATCGCGAGGTCTTCCTCGCGGAACCCGGCCACTGCCAGCGTGATGCGGAAGGCGTTCTCGGATGCCTGCTCGATATTGTAGGGCGGGTAGCCCTCGTTTCCGGAGCGTGCGGTGCGTTCCACCAGCCGCTCCAACTGGTCGAATCCCAGCAGGAAGGGATGCGAGGCTAGGGTCAGTTTGCTCATGTGCCCAGTCCTTCGATAAGCGACCTATGGCGGGGCCCCGCACGGGCGGCCCGGCACCAGATATGGCGCTGCGCCCGGGGCTCTGCAAGGGTCCGGGCTTCCCGGACGGGCGCGGACGCGCTATCACTCGGGCCGCATCCGCCCGGAAGGTGCCCGCCGCATGAACTCGCCCAGCCAGATGGACCGTATCGAGGTGCTGCGCCTGGAGCTCGAACATCTCAAGCGCCAGCACCGCGACCTCGACGAGGCAATCGCTGCGCTGTCCGAGAAGGCGGCGCCCGACCAGTTCACGCTGAAGCGGCTGAAGAAGCAGAAGCTGGCGCTGAAGGACCGCATTGCGCGCATCGAGGACGACATCCTGCCCGACATCATCGCCTGAGGGCATGGACGCGCGGCGCCGGGCCGGTATAGTCGCGGCGCCAAGCGGACGGGGCAGGGGAGCCATGGCTGGGATACAGGTGGGCATCGTGATGGGCAGCCAGTCCGACTGGCCGACCATGAAGGCGGCGGCGGAGGTGCTTGACGTGCTCGGCGTTGGCTACGAGGCGCGCGTCGTCTCGGCGCACCGCACGCCCGACCGGCTCTGGGAGTATGGCCGCAGCGCCGCCGCGCGCGGCCTGCAGGTGATCGTGGCGGGCGCGGGCGGGGCCGCGCATCTGCCCGGCATGCTGGCCTCGAAGACGGCGCTGCCGGTGATCGGCGTGCCGGTCGAGAGCCGGGCGCTGAAGGGGCTCGATTCGCTTTATTCCATCGTGCAGATGCCGCGCGGCTTTCCGGTCGGCACGATGGCGATCGGCGCCGCAGGGGCGGCCAACGCCGGGCTTTATGCCGCACAGATCCTCGCGCTGGGTCGCCGCGGCCCGGCTCGGCTACCGATGCCACATCTACGAGCCAGCCGCGGGCCCGCCCGCGGGCGATGTCGCCTGGGCCGTCACCACCGCCCCCTACGAGGACGGCGCAGCGCTCGACGCCTTCGCGGCCTCGGTCGATGCGATCACCTACGAGTTCGAGAACATCCCCGCCACGGCGCTCGACCGGCTGGAGCGCAGGCGTCCCGTGCGCCCCGGTCGGCGCGCGCTGGAGGTGAGCCAGGACCGGCTGACCGAGAAGGATTTCCTCGCCGGGCTGGGGCTTGCCACCGCGCCCTATGCCGCCGTGGCGGATGGTGCGGAGCTTGTGGCGGCGCTGGCCCGCATCGGCACGCCCGCGATCCTCAAGACGCGCCGCCTCGGCTACGACGGCAAGGGGCAGGCGCGCATCAATGCGCCCGTGGAGGCGGCGGAGGCGCTCGCCGCGCTCGTCGGGGCGCCTGCGATCCTGGAGGGATTCGTCGATTTCAGCGCCGAGATCTCGGTCATTGCGGCGCGTGGGCAGGATGGCGCGGTGGCCGCCTATGACCCGGGCGAGAACCGCCACGAAGGCGGCATCCTGCGCCGCACCCGGGTGCCCGCCGCGGTGCCGCGCGCGCTTGCCGACGAGGCGGTGCTGGCGGCGGGGTGCATCCTCAACGCGCTCGACTATGTGGGTGTGATCGGGGTGGAGTTCTTCGTCACGCCGCGCGGGCTGGTGGTCAACGAATTCGCGCCGCGGGTGCACAACTCGGGGCATTGGACGCAGCAGGGCTGCGCGGTCGATCAGTTCGAGCAGCACATCCGCGCCGTGGCGGGCTGGCCGCTGGGCGACGGGCGGCGTCATGCGGATGTCGAGATGCTCAACCTCATCGGCACCGAGGTGGCGGAGGTGCCGCACCACGCGGCACGGCCCGATACCGCCATCCATCTCTACGGCAAGGAGGGTGTCCGCCCTGGCCGCAAGATGGGCCATGTGAACCGCATCCTGCGCGGCTGAAGCCCATCCTCCGTCGCACCCCGCTCAGGTGGTGCGACGGAGGATGAAGCCACGTCGTTAAGGGCTTTCAGCACCGATCCTCGAAACCGCGCTCCCGCTTCGGCGGCACGTCCTTGTGGCCGCTGCACATCCAGCAGGAACAGGGGCGGCAATGCGTCGCGGCATTGCGCCCGACCACGCGCGGCGAAGGCTCCGCCCCGAACAGCCCGCGCGCCCACAGCCCCATGATCCGCCGGGCCCGGGCCTTCATGCGCTCTTCGTCCTGTCTCCGCCGTGCCCGCATGATGGTGTCCTGCCGCTTCTGTCCTTCTCTTCATCCGCCCATACAGCGTCAACGCGAATTGCTTCAACTGCATTTCGGCGAAGCGGGCATTCTTGGCGGCATGAGGCCGAAAAGAACCCGGCAGGGGGCAGGCGGGAGGCGGCTGCGCTATGCCGCCAGCGACGCCAGCGCAGCGCGCAGGTCGATGGCGCCTTCGTAGAGCGCCCGCCCCGAGATCGCGCCCGCCACAGGCGCGCCGCAATCTCGCAGCGCCACGAGATCGGCGAGCGACGACACGCCCCCCGAAGCGATCACCGGGATCGAGATCGCCCGCGCCAGCGCAGCGGTGGCCGCCACGTTGGGCCCCTGCATCGCGCCGTCGCGCTCGATGTCGGTGTAGATGATCGCGGCCACCCCGGCATCCTCGAAGCGGCGTGCAAGATCAGTGGCGTTCTCCCCGGTCTCCTCGGCCCAGCCGCGGGTGGCCACCCGGCCCGCGCGCGCGTCGATGCCCACCGCCACCCGCCCCGGGAAGGCCTCGGCCGCCTCGCGCACCAGTGCGGGGTTCTCCACCGCCACGGTGCCGAGGATCACCCGCGCCACGCCCTTGCCGAGCCAGTGCTCGATGGTGGCCATGTCGCGGATGCCGCCGCCAAGCTGGCAGGGCACATCCACCGCGGCTAGGATGGCCTCCACCGCCGCGGCGTTCACCGGATGGCCCGCGAAGGCGCCGTTGAGATCCACGAGGTGCAGCCATTCGCAGCCCGCAGCGGCGAAGCCGCGCGCCTGCGCAGCCGGATCCTCGCCAAAGACGGTGGCCTTGCTCATCTCGCCGCGCAGCAGTCGCACGCAGGCGCCGTCCTTCAGGTCGATCGCCGGATAGAGGATCATGCGCTATCCCTCCCGTTCTGCCCGTCCCGCTCTTACCCGGCCCGGCGCGGGCCGCAACCCCGGGCGCGCGCCGGGCGCGAAAACCCGCTTGGCACCCTCCGGGCGCGGGCCTATAGAGCGGCCTCCGGCTGAAGGGGACGCGCGCATGTTCAAGGCCAGCGCCAACATGACCGTGATGATCAAGGCCGCGCGCCGCGCGGGCCGGTCGCTGGTGCGCGACTTCGGCGAGGTGGAAAACCTCCAGGTCGGCGTGAAGGGCCCCGGCGATTTCGTCACCAAGGCCGACATGAAGGCCGAGCAGATCGTGCGCAAGGAACTGACCGAGGCGCGGCCCAACTACGGCTGGCTGGGGGAAGAGACGGGCGAGGAGCCGGGCAAGGATCCGACGCGCCGCTGGATCTGCGATCCGCTCGACGGCACCTCGAACTACCTGCACGGCCTGCCACACTGGGCGGTCTCGATCGCGCTCGAGCACAAGGGCGAGGTGGTGGCGGCGGTGATCTACGACCCCGTCAAGGACGAGCTCTTCACTTCCGAGAAGGGCATGGGCGCCTGGCTCAACGACCGGCGGTTGCGCGTCTCGGGGCGGCGCCGGATGATCGAGTGCCTGTTTGCCACCGGCCTGCCCTACGGCGGGCGCGCCGACCTGCCCGCAACGATCCGCGATCTGGGCCGGCTTCTGCCCGTCTGCGCCGGGGTGCGGCGCTGGGGTGCGGCGGCTCTCGACCTGGCCTATGTGGCGGCTGGCCGCTACGACGGCTTCTGGGAGCGCGGGCTCAAGCCCTGGGACATGGCGGCAGGGCTTCTCCTGGTGCGCGAGGCGGGCGGCTTCGTCGAGCCGCTGGTGCCGGGCTTCGGCATCCTCGAACACGGCAAGATCATCGCCGCCAACCCCGAGATATTCGAGAGCTTCGCAGGGGTGCTGCGCGAGGCGGGGTAGGGGGCGCATTCATTGCACACCGCCCTCCGCCTCTCTCTGCCCTTTCCCCGCCGTGCGCGCCCGCCTATAAGCGGCGCGCAGGCAGGAAGGAGTGCCCCATGCGCAACGCGACCGTGAGCCGCAAGACGGCGGAAACCGAGATCAGCGTCACGCTCGGCCTCGACGGCACCGGACAGGCCGACATGGCCACCGATCGCCATCGGCCAGGCGCTGCGCGAAGCGCTGGGCGAGAAACGCGGCATCCGCCGCTACGGTTCGTGCCTGCTGCCGATGGACGATGCGCTGGTGCGTGCCGCGCTCGACCTGTCGGGGCGGCCCTATCTGGTGTGGGACGTGGCCTTCCCCTCGCCCACCATCGGCAGCTTCGATGCCGAACTGGTGCGCGAGTTCTTCCAGGCGCTCAGCACCCATGGCGGCATCACGCTGCATGTGAGCAGACTTGCGGGCCTCAACAGCCACCACATCGCCGAAGCCTGCTTCAAGGCGGTGGCGCAGGCGCTGCGCGCGGCGGTTGAGCCCGACCCGAGGAAGGGCGATGCCATCCCCTCGACGAAGGGGACGCTCTGACGTGACCTGCGTCATCGTCGATTACGATTCGGGCAACCTGCACTCGGCACTCAAGAGCTTCCAGCGCATGGCCGCCGAGACCGGGGCGGGTGAGGTTGTGGTTTCCTCCGATCCCGAGACGGTAGCCGGGGCCGAACGCGTGGTGCTGCCTGGCGTTGGCGCCTTCGCCGATTGCCGGGCGGGACTGATGGCGCGGCCCGGCCTCTACGAAGCAGTGGCGGAGGCGGCGATCGCGCGCGCGCGGCCCTTCCTGGGCATCTGCGTCGGCATGCAACTGATGGCGGAGCGCGGGCTGGAGCATGGCGAGACGCCCGGCTTCGGCTGGATGGCGGGCGAGGTGGTTCCGATCCGGCCCGGCGACCCGGCACTGAAGGTGCCACACATGGGCTGGAACGCGCTGGAGATCGACCGCGAGCACCCGCTGCTGGCGGGCATCGCCAGCGGCGATCATGCCTATTTCGTGCATTCCTACCACTTCCGCGCCGCCGATCCGGGCCTTGTGGCGGCGCACACCGACCATGGCGGGCCGGTGACCGCGGCGGTGGCGAGGGACAATCTCTTCGGCACGCAGTTCCACCCCGAGAAGAGCCAGAAGACGGGGCTGCGACTGATCGCCAATTTCCTGGCCTGGCGGCCGTGAGCGGCCCCGGGCTGGATTCCCCCGTCCGGGCGGCATAGGCTCGGCGCACCACGAAAAACGGAAAGGCACCATGAGCACGAGTCCAGACCCAGAGAACACCATCGTCATCACCCTCAAGGACGGGCCCGTAACCATCGCGCTCCTGCCGGATGTGGCACCCAAGCATTGCGAGCGCATGAAGGTGCTCGCCCGCGCCGGCGCCTACGACAACGTGGTCTTCCACCGCGTCATCGAGGGCTTCATGGCGCAGACGGGCGACGTGGCCCATGGCAATGCCGAGGCGGGTTTCAGC
>PHEG01000196.1 GCA_002842835.1 Alphaproteobacteria bacterium HGW-Alphaproteobacteria-2
CGCACGCGGTCGATCAGCAGGAAGGGGAAGCGGTGCGGGATGATGCGCTGGATCAGCGACAGGTCGGCCACGGCCAGCGGGGGCGGAGATGCGTCCATCGTCGAGAGCCCTCTCTCATGTCCTGCCCGGTAGGGCCCCTTCTCTTCTGTCCCTAGCAAGGGCCGCGCGCCCGGGCAAGCGCTGGCGTCAGGGACGCGCGGGAGGATCGGCGGGCGATGGCTCGGCATCGTCAGGCGGCGGCGGATCACCCGCACCGATCAGGGCGTCGATACGGGTCATCGCCGCGCTGGTAAGATCGATTGCACCGGTGGACAGGACGATGGCGCGTTCCTCGATGATCACCGCCACGCCGCCCTCGCGCATCATTTCCACCAGTATCGGCAGCACGAGGCCGAAGAACCGTTGGCGTTCGTTCTCGGCATAGCTGTCGAGGTCGCGCGCCTTTCTGTCCTGCGCTTCGCGGATGGCGATGACCTTGCTGTCGAACGCCTCGGCCAGGGCGCGGAACTCCTCGGGTTCCAGAACTGTGCGGCGCTCGGTCAGCGCGCGCTCCTCGGCAGTGAGTTCCGCCTCGATGCTGCGGTTCTCGGTGGCCAACTCACGCGCCCGGGCCTCGACCTCGGCGCGCAGGCGTTTGCCGAAGGCCGACTCGGCGAACAGCCTCTCCTGGTCGAGCGTGGCGATCGGCAGACCCTGCGGCTGCTGCGCGGCGACGGGTGCCGCCACGGTGCCCAGGGCCAGCGCCAGCACGAGGGCCGAGGCGAGCCGTGCCGGGCGCATCCGCTCAGAAAGCCGTCGAGACGGCGAAGTTGAAGAAGCGGTCCTCGTCCTCGCCTTCCTTCTTCAGCGGGTGGCTGAAGTCGAAGCGCAGCGGCCCGAGCGCCGATTCCCAGAAGAGCGAGACGCCCACGACATGGCGCAACGAAAAGCCGTCATCGACCTTGTTGCCACCTGCACCGTTCTTGTCGTCGAGGCCCCAGAGCGAGCCCACGTCATAGAAGACGCCGCCCTTCATGCCCACTTCCTGCGGCAGCCCCAGCGGGAACTGCGCCTCGAAGCGGTTGACGATGAAGTAGTTGCCGCCGAGGCCGTCGTCGAACTGGGCGAAGGTGTCGCGCGGTCCGATGCCGCGGAACTCGAAGCCGCGCATCTGCGAGGAGGGCAGGAAGAAGCGCTCGGTAACGCGCGAGTCGCCCTCGAACATCACCAGCGCGCCGCCCTCGAAAGTGGATGTCAGCTTGATCGAGTCGCCGAAGATCATGCGCTCGGCACCGGCAAGGATCGTGCTGCGCAGATACTTCTGGCTGCCGCCAAGCCCGGCCGCGTCCTGGCTCACCCGCAGGACAACGCCCGCCGTCGGATCGAGCCCGCGGCGGCGGGTGTCGAAGGTGTAGGTGTAGCCCACCGCGCTCGTCGTCTCTGTGCCCTCGTCGCGCAGCAGGATCGGCGAGGAGTTCAGCGTGTTGAGCCCCTCGAGCCTGTCCAACGAGACGCGGTAGCGCACCTGCAGCCGGGCGAACTCGGCCACCGGGAAGGTGAGGCTGGGCGTGAAGCCGACGCTGCGTGTCTCGAAATCGGCATTTTCGTTGTCGGTCTGCTCGCGGAAGAACACGCTGAAGCCGAGCGCGAGATCGCGGTCGAGGAAGGCGGGCTCGGAGAATGTGAGGCTCACGTCCTTGGTGGAGCCGGTGGTGTCGAACGAGGCGCGGATGTCCTGGCCGCGGCCGAGGAAGTTGCGTTCCTGGAAGGTGACCGACGCCCCCGGGCCAAGGTCGGTGTTGAAGCTGAGCCCGAATCCCAGCGATCCGGTGGGCTTCTCGACGACCTTTATGGTCACGATCACCTGTTCGGGTGTCGAACCGCGCGTCGTGGCGGTCTCGACCTTCTCGAAGAAGTCGAGCGCACGCAGCCGCCGCTCGGCGTCGCGCAGGGCGCGCGGGTTGTAGGGGTCGCCCTCGACGAACTGGAGTTGCTGACGGATCACCCGGTCGAGCGTGGTCGTGTTGCCTTCAACGTCCACGCGCTCGACGAACACGCGGTCGCCGCGGGTGATGAAGAACTCCACATCCAGCGTCTGCGCGGCGTCATTGCGGGTAACGCGCGGCACCACCTTGATGAGCGTGAGACCGTCGCGGGTGATCAGCCGCTCCATGCGGGCGATGGTGTCGTCCACAAGCCGGGGCGAGTAGGTGTTGCCGGGGCGGATCTTGCGTACCGCGTCGAACCGGGCCGGTTCGATCACGCTGAGGTCGGTGGTGGTGGTGAGCTGGCCGAACTTGAACGGCAGACCCTCGCGTACCCGGAAGGTGACGAAGAAGGCATCGCGCTCGCGGGTGAATTCGGAGGTGACCGAGAGCACCTCGAAGTCGATGAAGCCGCGGTCGTTGTAGAAGTCCTTGAGCTTCTGCTTGTCCACCTCGATGCGGTCGGCGACAAAGGTGTCGGTATTGACGAGGCGGCGGAAGAGCCCGGCCTGGCGGCTTTCCAGCTCTTCGCGCAGGCGGCTGTCAGAGAAGCTGCGGTTGCCGACGAAGCTGATGCGCTCGATCTCGGTCTCGCCGCCCTCGCGGATCTCGAAGACCAGATCGACACGGTTCTGCGGCCGTCGGATGATCACCGGACGCACGCGCGCAGCGGTGCGCCCCGTCTGGCGGTAGGCCTCGGCGATCTGCTCGGCGTCGCGCTCCGCCACGTCAGGGCGATAGACGACGCGCGGCCGCGAGTCGATCAGCGGCTCGAGCACCTCGTCCTTGAGCTTGCGGTTGCCCTCGAAATTGACCCGGTTGATGGTGGGGAACTCCTGCACCCGCACCACGAGCCGGTTGCCCTGCGGTTCGATCACCACGGTCTCGAAGAGGCCGGTGCCCAGCAGGTTCTGGTATCCCTGGTTGATCTGGCCGGGACTTGCCGCCTGGCCCTCGGAAATGCCGAGGAAGGTACGCACCGTGGCCGCCTCGATGCGCTGGTTGCCTTCGACCGCGATCTCGGAGATCTGCATGTTCTGGGCCAGCGCGGGCGCCGGGGCGAGCACCGCCGGGAGCGAGATGGCGAGGAACGTGGCGATCAATACGCGCCGCGGGATTGTTCTAGCGCGCCGTGCGCCGTGCCGGACGATTTCCGCAGCGTATGTCGACAGACACGACATTTTGCCTCGCATGCCCCAAACTTCCCCCAAGTGATGGAATCTGAATAGAAGGAATGGGGGGGCTTGTCAAAAGCACAGACGCTTCCCGCGGCATTCGGCAGCGACTGCGTCCGAGCGTGATGCCGAAATGCCTCAGGCAGGCAGAATCCAGGCCAGCGTGCCCAGCGCCGCGCCGATCGCGACGCACCACAGCACCCAGTCCCAGTTGAGATCGACCATCAGCGAGAGGCCGCGATATTCGTCGTGGATCTGCTGCATCGTTCTGCCTCCGCTCTTGAGCGAGAGCACCAGCGTCAGGCCGACCGCCATCAGGATCCGGAAGGCCCGGTCCGGCGGCGGGCGCCCGGCCACCGCTTCGTAGGCGAAGAACACCAGATGCCCGCCGTCGAGCACCGGGATGGGAAAGAGGTTGAGCAGCCCGACCGCGGTGGAGAGCACGGCGATGAACCAGATGAAGCTGTCGAGCCCCTGGCTCGCCATCGCGCCCGAAGCCTGCGCGATGCCGACCGGGCCCGATAGGTTGCACGACGAGATCGCCCCGGTGATCATGTGCCACATCCCGCTCAGCGATGCGGTCACCACGTTCCAGGTGCGCTCGGCTCCCAGGCCGATCGCCGCGAGCGGGCCCGGTGTCACCGTCTCGGGGCTGAAGAAGGTGTCGGCGGTGATCCCGATCAGCGGCCGCGTCTCCCAGCCGCCGTCGTCCTTCGGCAGATCTACCATCTTTGGCGCGAGCAAGAGCTGCGCCCGCTCGCCGGCGCGCCAGACTTCGAGCGCAAGCGGCGTGCCGGGCTCGGCGTTGCGCACGGCTTCCTGCAACTGATGAAATGCCCAGACCGGCGCGCCCTCCACCGAAAGGATCACGTCGCCAGGTCGGATGCCCGCCGCGAATGCCGCCGAACGCGGCTGCACGCTGGCCACGAGCGGCAGGAGCGGGAAGGGGCCCTGCACCTGCATCTCGCGCCCGTCGCGGCGGATCGTGTAGGTCTTCGATGGCATGGCCTGCGCATCGCGGGCGTAGGCGTAGAAAGCGTCGTAATCGGGGATCGGCTGGCCCTCGATGGCGAGGATCTCGTCGCCCGCGCGCAGCTCCGAGCCGTATTCCGGCGGCAGCGTGTTGATCTCGCCCACTGCCACGCGTTCGCTCGCCACGCCCGAGGCCATCATGACCGCGCCGAAGACGAAGATCGACATCAGGAAATTCGCCATCGGCCCTCCGTCCTTGCCGCTCGCCGCGTCCGAATCTCCCTTGAACTTGACGTAGCCGCCGAAGGGCAGGGCGGCGATCTGCCAGCGCGTGCCGCGTCTGTCCACGCGGGCGATCAGCACCGGGCCGAATCCGACGGAGAAAACATCGGCACCGATTCCCGACCAGCGGCCGACGATGTAATGCCCGTATTCATGCACGAAGACGATGATGCTGAGCGCCGCGACGAAGGCGAGCAATGTCATGGCGAAGCCGCCGAACGCGGGCAGCAGTCCGAATATGTCCACGCGCTATCCCTTCAGCCCGATGCCAGTTCCGCCACCGCCTCTTGCGTGCGCTCCCGGGCCAGATGGTCCAAGGCGAGCACGTTATCAAGGCTGATTGTGGCCGCAGAGAGGTCGCCCGAGGCCGAAAGCCGTGCCAGAACCCGCTCCACCGCCTCGGCCATGGCGGGGAAGGGGATGCGCCCGGCGATGAAGCCGTCGAGCGCAACCTCCTTGGCGGCGTTGAAGGCCGCGCCCGCCAGCCCGCCCATCGCCAGCACCTCGCGGGCGAGCCGCAGCGCGGGGAAGCGCGCCATGTCCGGGGCCTCGAACTCCAGCCGGCCGAGTGCGGCCAGATCGAGTCGCGCCACCGGCACCGCGCCGCGTTCGGGCCAGTGCAGCGCATAGCCGATGGCATGGCGCATGTCAGGCGGGCCGAGATGCGCCATCAGACCGCCATCGGCGAAGCCGACCAGCGCATGCACGATGGATTGCGGATGGATCACGACCTCGATCTGCTCGGGGGTGAATCCGAAAAGCTCTTTTGCCTCTATGACTTCCAGCGCCTTGTTGAAGAGGCTCGCGCTGTCCACCGAA